>DBYF01000144.1:0-6658 GCA_002310155.1 Mageeibacillus sp. UBA1193
GACAAACAGACGAGCGAGAAATTCGAGTACCGTAATACAGCGACCCTCTACTATAACGATAAGGAACTGGACGACCGTGTGGCCGTCTGGATCAATACAAAGCCTTCCGAGCTGGAGAAACACGTTCTGTACGATGCCGGAAGAGCACCGTACGCGGACTATACGATCATCGTGAACCCGCAGGCCATGGATCTCGATCCGGACAGCGACGATCTTCTGCTTTCCGATGTGATGGGATCGGCACTCGACATCGATCTGGATTCCATCACAATCAACGGTCAGGCAGCCCCATCCGGCGCGGTCAACATCGCTTCCGGAAGCCGTACATTCACGATCAAGCTGAAGGATTCGACCAGATACACGATCAAGTACCGTGCACGCGTGAACCTCGTAAAGGACTCGGATCTTAACGAGAGTAATGCTAACAATGTCTGCCAGCTGGTCGGCGTGGTTACCCACGGTGACGATAACACCGCCTGCATCAAGGGTAAGGTATATGAGAGTGCCGCAAGTTCTTCTTCGAACATCGGATACGCAACACTTAACATCATTAAGCAAGACAGTGTCGATACAGGTAAGCTTCTTTCCGACGCGACATTCAAAGTATCCGCGGCGACCCTGAACGGACAGACCGTAACCGGTACCACAAGCATCGGATCCGGATCGACAAACAGCGCCGGTAAAGTGACATTCACCTCTCTGGTAAGAGGCACGATCTACCTGTGTGTAGAGACAGATGCACCGGACGGATACGAACTGGATGAGACTCCGTTCTTCATCGTATTCGCGGAGAAGTCCACTTCAACCTATCCTTCTACCGTTACATATGCAGGTAAGTCTTATCCTGTCACGGTCATTGAATACTCTCACTATTCCGCGGATCATTATGTCGAGAACGTACAGGAGACGGTTCCGACCAATTCGGCTCCTTCTGAGCCGACAACGACCACAACCTCTGATCCTCAGGAGTCCGGAACGACATCTTCCGAAACCACAGCAGTTCCTTCTATCACCGATCCTTCCGATCCGGCAGAGCCGTCTGAAACAACAGGAGATGTAAACGATGCAAACCGTGCCAAGGCAGTCGTCGAAGAGCCGACAACTACAACGACCACTAAGGCCGCAACAAACGGCATCGTAAAGACCGGTGAGACCATGAGTGTACTGGCATTCATCGGCGGAGGCTTTATCACAGTTTCCTTCCTGGCAGTACTGATCCTGGCGAAGAAAGATATGGAAACGGAAGAGTAAACCATACTTTCGCGGAAGAGTGCATTTCGCGAAGAATAACTAAAAAACGGTTACAGTTTTGCCCCGTTCTGTAGTTTAGTAGACATCCCCTCAAGACATGTCGCTAAGACTACGGAACAGGGCATTTCTGCATATTGAGACTTCTCTTCTCCAATGGTAAATTGTAATCACACCAAGGGAAACAAACCTTGGGAGCTTTAAGAAAGCAGGTGATTTCTATGATGACAGGAATAGCGATCTTCACGCTCGTCCTCTGCGCAGCCCCAACAAATTAGTACTTATCGCACTGTCATAAGAGAATGATCGAATACATTGAGAAGGAGGAACAAAACATGTTTATTTGCTCATTAATGGTCGTATTTCTGGGAATCGGAGCAATTGCCTGCCACGTCTGCAGATAAGACGGCTTAGAGAATAACACCACACATAAGAACTAAAATAAGAGAGATTTCAAAGCGTTCGTTTTAGAGTTTGTACGAAAACGCTTCAGGGGTCTCCTTTTTTAGTATATCGTTTTGATCTTATCGGGATCGGTCCCCGTCCTTCTGCAAAACTCAGAGATGTTGAGCGGGGTGGAAACGACCTGTATATCACGAAAATGACCGGTGGAGCGATCGACAAATCCGACGGTCGCTTCACCGGTACATATACTCTTCTTTATGGCCGGTTCTTCCTTTTCGGGATCGAAAGGGATCGGCTTTTCCTGTTTCTTACGGAAGATACTCATCGCATGCGAAGGTATTCAGCGTACTTTTCCTGCTTCTTCTTTTCCTTGAGGATACCGACGATGCCGGCGATCAGGATCATGGCAGCGCCTGCGCAGAGGAGCCAGAAACCGATATCCTGGCCAACGCTACCACCCTTCTTGATCTGGGTGATATCGTACCAGAGATAATAGTTCTCGGCACTGGCAGCCACTACAGAAAGGATACCTACTGTAACGACGCCCTTATTTCTTCCGAAGAATCCGAAGACCAGACCCAGTGCGGCAAGGAGCAGGAAACCATATCCTTCCGTTCGGCTGATCAGGGTGATATCGAACTTCTGACCGCCCAGCTTGTAGGTGATCATATCGGTAAATACAGATGCCGCCATTGCGATCGATGCGAGCATCGCGATAACGTTCGGAGTATTTGCCTTCATGTTGGCGATCGAGCCGCTCTTCGGGAACTGGTAACCGCAGCCACGGCAGTTCTTCTCGGTATTGAAGCTGATCGTTTTGCAGATCGGGCATGTACGTGTCGCCGCGGAGATCTCGCCGGAACCCGGACGTTCGATCGTCTTCTGCGGAGCAGGTTCACTGGAACCAGGTACATATTTTCCTCTCGGAACATTTGCAGCTTTCGGCTTCGCATCATCAGACTTCGAAGAAGCGGAAGACGGTGTATTCTTCGCCGGCGCAAACGGAGACGGACGAGCCGCTTCCTCTGCGGACATAAACGGCGGGACCGGTGTAAACGCGTTCTCATCCTTCTTCTTGGAGAGAGAATCGAGATCCCACTCAGGATGCTCTCTGGACATGAGCTTGCCCGGGCCTGCGGATGCTGCCTCTGCAGCCGCGCCTCTCAGAAGCGAAGGTGCTTCTTCCTGCTCTTCCTGCGGACGGGAACTTGCTCTTTCTTCCTTCTGCGGTTCCGGTCTTGCTGCCGGACGCGGTGCAGGAGCGGAAGGTTCACGGTTGGTCTGCGGTCTGGCCATAGGCTTGACCATCGGCTTAATGCCCTGGCTCTGTCTGGAAGATGTCATGCTCTTCGGAAGCGGAGCAAGAAGGTTGATGCCTTCATCGTCATCTTCCTCAACTGCAGGTTCTTCTACTTTCTCAGGCTCACCGGAAACATCCGGGAAATCCGGGAGAGGTTCTTCTTCAGGGATAGCCGCACCGGTAAGAAGATCGTTCTCTTCCGTCAGAGCAGGCTCTTCTACATACTCGGCTTCTTCCGTATATTCAGGTTCAGCGTATTCCGGTTCTTCAACATATTCAGCAGTTTCTTCGTACTGCTCTGTCTCTTCGTACTCAGGAACAGTATCGAGATCCTCAGCATACTCTTCTGCAGGAAGTTCTTCCGCATACTCTTCAACATACTCGGTTGCTTCCTCGGTGTACTGGGGTTCTTCGTCACCGAATGCAGGAACATCTTCCACGTACTGTTCTTCCGCCGGAAGTTCTTCTGCATATTCTTCGGTATATTCCTCAGTATATTCTTCTGTGTATTCTTCAGGATATTCTGCTGCTTCCGGATCCTCGACGTACTGCTGTTCGTCAACATACTGCTGCTCATCAACGTACTCTTCCGCGTAGCCTTCTTCAGCTTCTGCATACTGAGTCTCGTCAACATACTCGACAGGCTCTTCGACGTATTCTTCTACGTACTCTTCCGCAGCGTCAGCGTATTCTTCAACTACTTCCTCGGATTCAGCATATTCAGGCTCCTCGGCATCACCAAATACCGGGAGGTCTTCTACGTACTCTTCAGATTCAGGGAGTTCTTCCAGTAACTCTGCATCTTCTAACGGGACATCATCGATGACTTCAGGTTCACTCTCAGGAGCTGCGCCCTGGTCCATATTGATCAGTTCTGCGCCACAGCGACCACAGACTGTAATCTTACCGAGCACCTTCTGCCCACATTCAGGACAAATCTTCATATCTGTATACTCCCCTCAAGATATAAAACATATCTGAATACTATTATCACCTATATAAAGCCTCAACGCAAGATAAAATATCAAATGGAGGAATCGGTCGGGTCCGACGTCTCCGAAACAAGCTCTGCGTCTCTAAGGATCAGGTAGAGATAGTTCCCTTCTTCGTAGGAGTCAAAGGTTCCGATGACCGTGATCTCGGCCCCTTCTTGCGGGTAGTCGTCCGGGTACTTGGGATCCCCTTTCAGGGAGAACTCGATCCCCTGGGAACAGCAGGCCGTGGCATCCTGGATGATGCAGGCGAAGTAATACTTACCTGTCGTTTCATCGTGATACACCGAGAAGTTTCCCTTCATCTTCACGGTCTTTCCTTTATATTTTTCCGGCTCATAGATCATGCCGAGGACCTCCGCGTAGACTGTAGTCGCGGACACCTGCGAAAGGTCGACATCGATGCCGTCTTTACTCTTCGAGGTTTCAGGCTCCTCCGGAAGCGTCGCTGTTGACGGAGTCTCCGACGGCACTGTCGCGATGGTCGATGGCTTGGTATCTGTCGTCGGGTTCGACGCGTTTTCGGCTGACTGAAGAAGATCGGCCACACCGGTCGTACCGTTGGCGGCATGGTTATTCCCCTTCTTTTCCTGACCGCAGGAAGTCATCAGGAAAATGGTCATGGCCAGGATCAGAAGAATACTGACCGTTGGAATAAGCCTGTTCATTTTGGGGTTCTGGGTATTCATATCAATTGCCTCCTTTGATCGCGCCGATGATATAGCAGATGATGAATGCGCCGACATCGACTGCGACGATCGTCGAGCCGACAGGAGTTCCCGCGAGGATCGAGATGATGATCCCCGAGAACGCGCAGATCACGGAAAGGATCGCGGAGAAGATCGTGACACTCCGAAAACTTCTGAAGATCCGCATCGAGGAGATCGCCGGAAAAATGACGAGTGCGGAGATCAGAAGCGATCCGACAAGGTTCATGGCAAGGACAATAATGACCGCGATAATGACCGCGAGAAGAAGGTTATATCTTCCCGCTTTCGTTCCTGTAGCTACCGCGAAGTCTTCATCGAAAGTGACCGCGAAGATCTTGTTATAAAACAGGATGAATACCGCGACGACCAGCACCGAGAGGACAGCACAGAGCCACACAGTCTTCTCGCTTAGGGTCAGGATCGAAGTCGAACCGAATAGCGTCGTACAGACGTCTCCGGAGAGGTTCGATGAGGTAGAGAAAACATTCATGAGCAGATAACCGAAGGCAAGAGCGGCGACGGAGATCATGGCGATGGCCGCATCACCTTTTATCTTCACTTTCCTGCCTCCGGAAAGAAGAAGGATCGCGCTGCCGACCGTTACGGGGAGGATGATGAGCATGTTGTTGCTGACACCGGCAACGCCTGCGACACACATCGCGCCAAAAGCTACATGCGAGAGGCCGTCGCCGATATAGGAGAAACGCTTCAGAACGAGCGTGACGCCGAGAAGCGATGAGCACAGCGCGATCAGCACGCCGACGATCAGGGCGCGCTGGACCATAGGATAGGAAAGGTACATCAAAAGTTTATCTATCATGCGTTGTCCCCTCCCTTCTGCATCTGAAGGAAGAGTTTTCCTTCTTCACTGTTCAGGTACTCTTCTTTCGTTCCGGAGAACAGATGCTCGCCGATATGAAGGATGTGCGTACCGTAGCGGAGCGCGGCGGGGATATCGTGGGAGATCATGATGACCGCGATGCCACTCTTCTGAAGGTCATCGATGAGGTCATACATCTCGGACGCACCCTTCGGGTCAAGTCCGCTGACCGGCTCATCAAGCAGAAGGATCTTTTTGGTTGCGCAGAGCGCTCTTGCGAGAAGCACCCGCTGCTTCTGTCCTCCGGACAGCTGGCGGAAGCACTTTTTCCCAAGATGCTCGATCCCCATACGGCGCATATTCTCCTTCGCGAGTGCTTTTTCCTCCGAACGGTAAAAAGGTCGAAGACCCAGCCGGCCCTGGCACCCGGAGAGAACAATCTCATCAACGGATGCCGGGAAATCCTTCTGGATCTGGGTCTGCTGTGGAAGATACCCGATCTCGTTGTCTTTCAGCCCGTCGCCGGGGGTGATGCGGCCGGAAAGCGGCGGCTGGAGATGAAGAAGCGTCTTCATGAGCGTCGTCTTTCCCGAGCCATTCTCACCGACGATAAAAAGATAGTCGCCGGCATGAACTTCGAAATTCACGCCCTCAACGATGGCCTGGCCGTCGTAGCCGAGGGCTAGATCTTTCACTTGCAGTAATGGCATAACCGCACCTCCCCTTCTGTCGGAAAATTACTTCAGAGCTTCTTTCAGGACGTCGAGGTTCTTCTCCATGATGGAAAGGTACGACGCACCGTCCTTAACGTCTTTGGATGTGACGGACTGCATCGAATCCATCGAAAGGATCACCTGGTCCTTCGAGCCTGTATTCTCTTTGATCGTCTCGGCGATCTTATGGTTCGGACCCTCGATCGTCATGACCGCCTTGAGATTCAGTTCATCGACTTTCTGCGAAAGGAAAACGATCGTCTCGAAGCTCGCTTCGCTCTCGGCGGAGCAGCCGGCAAACGCCGCGTAGTACGAAAGGCCGTAGTCATCGACGAGGTATCTGAACGGGAAACGGTCACCGAAAAGAAGGGTCTTTACCGAAGCTCCATCTACAGCCGCCTGATACTTCGCATCCAGTTCAGAGAGTTTTTGACGGTAGCTCTCGGCATTCTTCTTATAAGTATCCGCGT
>DBYF01000144.1:6778-10033 GCA_002310155.1 Mageeibacillus sp. UBA1193
TCTTCTTCCTTGACAGTATCGCCTAAGGATTCGAGGAGATTGATGACCGCCATGTCCTTGTTCTTTGCCTGATCGAGGACATCCTCGACCCACTCATCGGACTCACCGCCGACATAGATGAAAAGGTCGCATTCGGAGATCTTGAGGATGTCTTCGGCGGTCGGCTGGTAACTGTGAAGATCCACGCCATTATCAAGAAGGAGCGTCACATCCGCGTTCTTCTTTTCGTCGCCGAGTACATTCATGACCCAGTCATATTCCGGGAAGATCGTTGTCACGATCTTCAGTTTCTTATCGTCAGATTTCTTGGATTTACCGCAGGCCGGAAGGCACATCGCCGAGGCCACCAGCACTGCGAGAATAGAAAGATGCTTTTTCATTGAAGCACCACCTCCGTGTTTTTATGTTTTATGGGAACGTGAAAACAAAGGCAGATCAATACCCGAGAGGATAGTTCTGCCCTAAAGGAGGTGGTATCAATTATTCAGCTGGACTTTTCGGGAGACAGGAGTTTCCTGTGAGATGCTCTTTACGGTAATGTGAAAAGCAGCGGCAAGGAGTACGACCGTAAGCACCGGCGGCACGGTCTTGGCCGCGACGGAGTGGAAGAACTGAAGGATCGCTTCGCACTGCTTGAGGCACGTGCAGATCGGGCAGACATGTTCGCCATCGTGGCAGGCGCAGTCATGGTCCGCTTCGGCCGCGATGTAAAAGCCCGAAAAAAGGACGATAGCCAGCACCAGGATCCCTAAGATCCCGGCAAGGATTCTTCTTGTTTTCGAAACTTCCTGATCGCGCACTTGCTCGTTCTCCATTACAGTTTTTCTAAACCGTGGAGATTATAGCACACCCTTACCGGTGAAACAAGTAATTGCGAATGATTCGCAACTNNGATTTGATGTCGTAAAACCTGGGATCCATATGGAAAGGATCACGAAGTGAAGAGATAGTTGTACTTTCTTCTCATCTCCATAATGACATCGGTCACTCTTTGACGTACATCCTCCGGATAGATCAGTGCTTTTGCAACGATTATTTTCACATCCTTATAGTCGAACGAGAAGTGTAAATTCTCACCATACAGTTTCTCCGCGATCTCCAGCTGCTCTTCAAAAGAATCACAGAAGGTCTTCGGCTTCACCTTCGAGATCAGATCCATCGTATCCTTCGACAGCGGATAATCCGAGCGGATATCCGAGAGAAGCCCCGCCCCGTTATCGAAAATCGGCGCGATCTTAAAGTCCCCTGCCCCGTTGGTCAGCACGGCGATGTTGTGCGTGTGGCGGTCTTCGTTAAGGAAAAGCGCGTCGACCGTAAGAAGCTTGCTCATGTAGATGCCGAAGCCCTTAAGTCCGGTCGTCCGCTCGACCTGTTCCACAAGGATCTTAAGCCTGTCCTCGTGGTCAGGCGTGCTGTATATGATCTGGTTTAATCCGTGACCATATGTATCCTTGAAAAGCCGCTCCAGCGTGATCAGATTCCAGCCGTTGGTGAAGTCTCTGCTCCTGCAGGCATTATAGGTGATGTCGTTATACTCGACGGTATCTGTCTCATAATCGACATACTCTTCCGCCCGGAGATCCGAGAGCGCAAGAAGCTTGGAAACCACATACTCGACAAGTCCCTCGTATCCGAGATAATCCGTCTTATACCAGACATCCCCTTTCCGAAACTTGAGCTGGTTCCCTTTCGATGACTCCCTGTTAAAGCCCTGCATGTCTGACTCAAAAAGCTTTACCACAGATCTCACCTCTCAATTCTGATCCAGAACTTATCGTCCGCCATTCGGCCTTCCGTCTTCCCGATGATCAGGATCGGATCGTAAAACGGTATCCCCAGGCGCTTGAGTTCGAGCTTGACCATATCTCTGCTCTCCGGGAAACACCTGGACTTCAGAAATTCCTCGTATTCTTCGAAGTCCGGCTCCGTGTTCACGCCAAAAGCACGGAAAAGCGGGTCATCAATATAGTTTCTGACTTTGACGATCCTCTTTGGCTCATCGACATCGATGACCGAACAGACCATATTCTCATACATATACCACAGCCGGAGTTTCAGACGGTTCTCATCTATTCTCAGCTTCTCCGCGATCTCCGGCTTCCTCATGAGGATCTCGGCCAGAGTTACGATCGGGCCTTTGACTGGATCGCCCTTCGTTTCCCAGTTCTCAACCGTCCGCTTCGAGCAGTTCGCAAACTCCGCAAATTCCTTTTGCGTCATATGCAAAAGCACTCGTACCCGTTTGATATCTTCTCCGGTAATCGATTCATTTATCACATAATCTCTGACCATAGCCATTCCTCCTGACACCATTAAACCACAAATTTTGTGGTTATTCAATGTATATTAACCACAAATTTTGCGGTTTTCAGGGTAAAAAACACAGGCAACAAGCCATCCTCCTGCTCCGTCAACCGGGCCGGTCAAGATGGTTCAGAGATCAAAGAGACTCATCTGGGTGTACTTCTCAGGAAGCTCGTGAAGGTACTTGAAGCAGTCGTCCGGATTATAGAGGATGCCGTGGGCTTTGCATGTTTTTCTCAGAAGCATCATCAGGGACTTGGCGTTCGGGCTCGAAAGCTCGTAGGCGTTTCCGTAAGTTCTGATATAGTTCTGTTTCGCGCCAGGGAAGTGTTTATCGAGAGCGGCATAGAAATACTCCCTGTCCCCTTCTCTTAATGTCACACCGATATCGAAGCAGATGATGCCCTTCACCCCGACTCTTACGCACTCATCAAGGATCGCTTTCACGTTCTCTTCCGTGTCATTGATAAAAGGAAGGATCGGGGTCATCCAGACAACGGTCGGGATACCTCTTCTCTGCATCTCTTCGAGGACTTCGATACGTCTCTTCGTGTTACACACATTCGGTTCGAGGATCTTACAGAGATCGTCATCGTACGTCGTCAGCGTCATCTGCACAACGGCTTTCGCTTTCTTATTGATGGACTCGAGAAGATCGATGTCCCTTAAGATCCGGTCGGACTTCGTCTGCACAGCGACACCGAATCCGTGGCGGTCGATGACCTCGAGACACCTTCTCATCAGCTGTAGTTTTTCTTCGCAGTGCATGTACGGATCGGACATCGAACCGGTACCGATCATGCAGTGTCTTCTTTTCGATTTGAGAGCACGCTCGAGTAATTCAGGAGCATTCTGCTTCACTTCGATATCTTCGAAATCATGGGTGAACTGATAGCAGGTACTTCTGCTGTCACAGTAGATACATCCATGCGTGCAGCCACGGTAGATATT
>DBYF01000132.1:0-31383 GCA_002310155.1 Mageeibacillus sp. UBA1193
CCCTGATGAAGCGGGATATTCAGTTCTGAAGCAGCCTC
Organism: Mageeibacillus sp. UBA1193; assembly: GCA_002310155.1. GTDB lineage: Bacteria > Bacillota > Clostridia > Saccharofermentanales > Saccharofermentanaceae > Scatonaster. The sequence continues at coordinate 39 of DBYF01000132.1, forward strand.
GATCAGCTTATTTCTCAAATCCAGATCATAGACCATAGTCTGATCCGGGAAACGCGGACCGAACTCATCAAGATTGGCTCCACGAAGCGGAGAATCACAGAAAAGTCCGATGTGATCGGTGATTACCATCAGTTCACTCGGCTTCATATTCGTATTGATTCCACCTGCAGCATTAGTCATAACCAGGGTCTTCACACCCAGTTTGGCCATTACACGTACATAGAAAGTAGCTTCCTGAGTCGAGTATCCTTCATAGAAATGGAAGCGTCCCTTCATAATGAAGGTCAGTCGTCCTGAAAGGGTTGCAACGAGGAGCTTTCCGTCATGACCTGCTACAGTTGTTCTCGGGAAATGAGGAATCTCCTCATAGGGAATGGTGGATATGGTTTCCACACGCTCTGTAAGCGGACCGAGACCGGATCCCAGCACAAGGCAGACATCCGGAATATCCGAAATTTGTGAACGGATATATTCCGAAGCCTCAACCACCTTCGAATAGTAATCAGAATCAGTCATTGGAATCCTTTCCACAGCAGTTCTTATACTTCTTACCACTTCCGCACGGACACGGATCGTTACGGCCAACCTTCTTGGAATCACGCTTTACCGGCTGGTTCTGTGTGATGCCTGCCTGCTGGTGTGCCTTAGCGTCTTCTCCGGACTGGGCACGCTTAGCAACAGAATCAAGCTGAGCACTGCCGTGACCTTCCTGGAGTTTCTTAACGGAATTCTTTCTCTCGATGCGCTGACCTGCTTCAATGTTCGCCTTCATGATCAGACGTACAGTATCGTTCTGGATAAGCATATTCATCTCATCGAACATCTCGGAACCTTCAATACGGTACTCAACAACCGGGTCCTTCTGACCGACAGATCTCATTCCGATCGCATTACGGAGCTGATCCATAGCATCGATGTGATCCATCCACTTCTGGTCAACGTTGAAAAGAAGGATCTGACGCTCAGCTTCGCGGAAGATCTCCGGAGTAAGCTCTTCATCACGCTTCTCGAGTTTTTCAAGGCCCTGTTCAACAAGCTTTTCAGATACTTCAGATGCATCAGCGGAAGATTTCTCCGAAATTGTCTTGGAAAGATCCTCAAGAACCGGAACATCACCGAAAACATCAGCAATATTAGCTTTTAAGCCCTTGCACTCTTCTGTTCCGACATCGCCATCAAGAGCAACACGATCTACGATACGTTCAGCAACAGCTGTAAGCATCTTCTTAATAGTATCGTGAATATCTACACCATCGAGAACCTTTCTTCTCTGCTCATAGATAAGGTTTCTCTGAACGTTCATAACATCGTCGTATTCAAGAACGTGACGTCTTGTACTGAAGTTCATGCCCTCAACCTTCTTCTGGGCACTCTCGATCTGCTTGGAGAGGATACCGGACTGGATCTCAACAGACTCATCAACACCAAGCTTCTCAAATGCAGATGTTGCACGGTCACCACCGAACAGACGCATCAGATCATCATCCAAAGCGAGGAAGAACTTCGTGCGTCCCGGGTCACCCTGACGTCCGGCACGACCACGCAGCTGATTATCGATACGGCGGGATTCATGGCGCTCAGTACCAACGATAAAGAGACCGCCTGCCTCGCGTACCTTTTCAGTTTCATCCTTGATTTCTTCTTTAAACTTTTTCTCCAATGTAGAGAAACGTTCACGAGCCTCGAGGATAACTTCATCTTCTGTCTCGTTATATGCTGTAGATGCATCGATCAGTTCCTCAGTATAACCGAGCTTACGCATCTCCTGCTTAGCCATAAATTCCGGGTTACCACCCAGCAGAATGTCAGTACCACGACCTGCCATGTTTGTCGCGATCGTAACAGCACCATAACGACCTGCCTGAGCGACGATCTCTGCCTCACGAAGATGGTTCTTAGCGTTCAAGACATCGTGCTTAATACCTGCACGTGTAAAGATCTTAGACAGGAATTCAGATTTACTTACCTCAACCGTACCAACGAGTACCGGCTGGCCTTTCTCATGAGCTTCCTTAACCTGACGGAGAACCGCAGCATATTTACCGCTCTGGTTCTTATAAACTGCGTCATGCTCATCGATACGGGCAATTGGCTTATTTGTCGGGATCTGGATAACATCGAGGCTGTAGATCTGACGGAATTCAGATTCCTCTGTGTAAGCTGTACCGGTCATACCGGCAAGTTTCTCATACATACGGAAGTAGTTCTGGAATGTGATAGTAGCCAGTGTCTTGGATTCTCTTTCTACCTTTACACCTTCCTTCGCCTCGATAGCCTGGTGGAGACCATCACTGAAACGACGGCCATACATCAGACGGCCTGTAAAGTCATCTACGATGATGACCTCACCGTTTGTAACAACATATTTCTGGTCGCGCTCCATTGTACCGTTAGCTTTAAGGGCGTTATTGATATAGTGCTGAAGATCGAAGTTCTCAGGATCGGAAAGGTTATTTACACCAAAGTGCTTCTCTGCCTTCTCAATACCCTTAGCAGTAAGAACAGCTGTTCTAGCTTTCTCATCAACTACATAGTCGCAGTCACCGCTGACATCATCGATATCAACTTTCTCGTCTGTCTCGACAACAACGAACTTTTTCAGTGTCTTAACAAAACGGTCAGCCTTGGTATACATGTCGGAAGATTCTCCGCCCATACCGGAAATGATAAGAGGCGTTCTGGCTTCATCGATCAGGATACTATCGACCTCGTCGACGATCGCGTAAACGAGATCTCTCTGAACCATCTTCTCTTTACGGTCAACCATGTTGTCACGGAGATAGTCAAATCCGAACTCGTTGTTTGTACCATATGTGATATCCGAATTATAAGCTTTTCTTCTGTCTGCATTGTCCATGTCATGAACAATAAGACCAACAGTCAGGCCAAGATATCGGTAAACCTTACCCATCCACTCACTGTCTCGTTTTGCCAGGTAATCGTTGACGGTAACAACGTGAACACCACGGCCGGTAAGAGCATTAAGGTAAACCGGCAATGTAGCAACGAGTGTTTTACCTTCACCGGTCTTCATTTCAGCGATACGGCCCTGATGAAGGATAATACCACCGATCAACTGTACCTGATACGGGCGAAGGCCCAGAACTCTGTATGCTGCCTCTCGGATCGTAGCAAAAGCATCCGGAAGAATATCGTCCAAAGTCTCTCCGTCAGCAAGACGCTTTTTCAGGACATCTGTCATGCCTTTCAGTTCTTTCTCCGACATTTCCTTGTACTTGTCAGACCGGCTCTCGATCGCCTCAACGATCGGCATGATGTGTTTGATCTCGTGATCGCTGTGCGTACCGAAGATCTTGGTAATAATGCTCATTTCTTTCCTTTTCCTTCCGTTTTTCCTTTTTCTGATTTCTCAGCCTGTATATTCATTCTGTCAAGCACTGTCCGGTAGCCATCAGCTCCATAATCCAGACAACGCTTCACGCGACTGATCGTAGCTGTGCTGACTCCTGTCTTCTCGAAGATCTCCGTGTAGGTATAACCCTTCGCAAGAAGGATCGCTACCTGAAATCTCGAAGCAAGCGACTTTATCTCGGAGATCGTGCAGAGATCTTCGAACAGAGAATAACACTCGTCCGTCGTCTCCAGAGTCAGGATCGCCTTGAAAAGATCATCCATATGCTCATCTTTTAACTTGTCGTTTACCATCGTTTCACTCTGCGAGACTGATCAGATAATCAATAAAGCGGTCAAGATAACCGGTAGATACAAAGAAAACGCAAAGAGTAACCAGAAGGATCACAACAATAGCGATAAGAATACGCTTTGTCATTAACTGTCTCTTGGCTACACGGAGAACATCTCCAATAGACATATCGCCTTTTTTGCCTGCGCCTGCCTGCTTTGTAGAGCCTACCTCTCTAACCTGCTCGATACTCTGTTTCAATCTCTTTCCTCCGAAAACACAGTAACTCAAAATATCAGCTCCTAATACTATACCGCAAGGAAAGAATTGTGACAACAACTTTTTTATATATATTAATATATATAGCACTAACTGTCCGGATTCCCGGAATCGTTGTAATGATTAGATTTTTCGTATTCTTCGACCTTCAGGCCGATCCCCCGCTCAGCGGCATACTCCTCCATCTCGGATATGTACTGTCTACTGCTCTCTGATCCATTCTCAGGTATGATCAGCAGCAGTGTTTTCCGGGTAGATGGAGTCATCTGAACGGAGATTCCGGATTGATCTGCGCCGTTAAATCCTTCGAGATCCTTGATGTAGGACTTCAGTTTCTTCCTAACATTCGCGCATTCCTCGTAATATGGCGAAGTAGTATCCATACTTTTGATTGAAACGACTTCATTCTCCGTGCTGTACGCGATCACCGGGAAATTATATGGAAGATTCCCGCCAAACTGCTCACGTATCGCTTGACCACGTTCAAAATTCTCCAGATCCCATACAGATCCTTCAGAATCCTTTTTTCCCTCATTTTCAGTGCTTCTTAATGGTATTGCATCAGCATATAATGCGATTGAGGTACAGTAAGATCTTGGTAATCTCACTTTTCCTGCTACTATGTCATAGTACACACTTACATAGATACTTTTGTCTGCGCTTTCGTAATCAAGGTATACCGAGACATCCTGAACTATATCCTCATAGACCCACTCTGAATTAACAAGTGAATAGTATTCCTCTACGATACGGTCACGTACATAACGGCCAAAAAGTGCAGTTCCCACAAGATCCTCAAGATCAACGCCGGTTACACCGCTCGCGGAACCAATAACTCCAAGAGCATCATCAAGCTGATAAGTATCAAAAGAAACATTATCGGCAACACCGAACGCAGAGACCAGATCATCGGCACATGATATACCATTAGATGCTAAAGGAATGACCACATTCAGCTCCGACACAACATTTTCAGATGCTCTCTGCATATAAAGCTCAGCATTGACCGCCGTTACAGATGAAATTGCTGCACAGATGAGGACCATAAAGAGCGATACTGCAATCGCAGCTTCAATAACGACAGATCCGATCCTGGAGCGGAAATGCCTATTCTCTGTTCTCATACAGTTCGAACCTCCTTCGTACCTCATACGAATCATCCCCAAGATTCCCCTTTGAAGCAACTCCGGTAAAAAGATGATCTCCGCAGTCCCTTCTAATAACAGTCAGCATCCGATCCAGAAGCTTATCTTCCGGAATAAACAGAAGAAATACTCTGAAATAGTCCCGATAAGTCGTATCTGCAACATCCTCAACAGAATCATGGTAAAACAGTGGAACAGACTTTCCCGAAATAAGCTTCGATGCATCTTTTACAGCGCGGGCAAAAGCCATAAAAAATACGATTGTATACTGAATCGCAGTTGGATCAATATATACAGTGAAAAATGAAGTTATCCATATCATTATCGAGATCACCTGAGCGACCATATATGCGGTACTCATGACTGATTCATCCATAAGATAAGCGCAGAAATCAAGGATCAGGCGGGTACCGAGTATCATTCCATAAGAAACGCCGTTATTGAAGATCTTTGAATCCCTGCCAGTAAGAAGATATTCCAGATCACCCGTGTTTTCATCATCATGAATCTGTGAAAATGGGATCCCTATTATATTGCTTTCTTCTTCAAAACCGTCCTCACCTTCGTATCCCGACACTCTTGAATCAAAGGAAAAAGCCGCGTATTCATTGATCAGAAGCCGGTCCACGATCGAAGGGAGCTCATAATCCATGTACCCATCCATCGCATCGGCAAGATCTCCCATACACGTAGGATCAAAAAGAGACAGTTCTACGGATGTATCCCCTATCTCCATGACCGCACTTGCATTTCTCTTCCAAATTTCATCCATCTCATCAACAAACGAATAGAAATAGGACAGATTCTTCTCCATCCCCTGCGCTACGCATTCATCCTCGATCGAGCTCCAGATTTCGGAATAACTTTCACGATTGAGTATATAATCCTTGAAAGTCGGGAGCCAGGTCTCTATTCCCGAACTGCTTTTAGATCCTGAACCGGTAATTCCTGATATCGATACTCCAAGGCGGTCCATGATACCAGATCCCTCAAAAGCAAGTCCTCGCAGGCGCATATATTCAGATATCGAAACACGAAGATCATCACTGTCAAACTCATCCGTTAGTTCGTATTCAAAAGACATATCCGGATACTTCCAGGTCATCTCATCAAATACAGCATGATCCGACTCGATAGAATCAAGCGCATATATTCCATACCAGTCCAGGTATTGCCTGTCAAACTGAGATAGGATCTGTTCCGTCTGATGAGACACCGCCGAAGCAAGAATAACCTCCTGCTTTCTGCGGTACGCGCCTTTGATATATATACTTTCAAGGATTATAGCCGCAGATAGCACAATACAGAGAAACAAAGTGATCGTTCCTTTACGGTCACTCAATCGTCTTTTCATATACTGCCTCCTATCCGAGCACAATACGCAGGGAGTCACGTACTCCTCTTCCAAAGCGATAGGCTTTCTCCGGGCAGCTCATCTCAACATCCCAGCTGTTATTCCCGCTGGTCTTTCTCTGTACTTTGAATACTGTGTTCTTTTTGTTGTCTTCATCCTGACAGTTCACGGATAGTGATGCGATCTCCTGAGTCCGTAAATATACTGTCGGGCACATTGACAGGGCCAGGCAAAGAACTGTGAAAACTACTGAAAATACAATCGCAGTCTGAATTGTATGCATATTCGTCACCTCCTGCCTCAATATATCAGGAAGCGAAAAAATAATACTCGGATTTATTCGACAAATACTGTCAAAAGTACCACGATTAGGTGAAAACCATCAAAAGAAAGGATTGAAGTTCTTTTCCGAACCAAGATCCGTAGAAGGACCATGACCGGGATAACAGACAATACCATCATCCATCGTCTGAAGAAGCTTGATTGATTCAACCATATCAGAATGGGAACCGCCCAGATCTGTTCTACCGATACTCTGCTTGAAAAGCATATCACCTGTGAACATGATCTGTTTCCCGTCCTCAAAAGAAAACAGGAAACAGACAGAACCCGAAGTATGTCCGGGAGTTCGGACGAGCTTTATCAAAAAAGGTTCATCTGATTGTATTCCCAGCATCTGTGAAGAAACCTCGTTATCCGTCAGTATCTCAGATGGAACATTTACAGACACATTAATGCCGAAGCTGGCTGCATGATTCAGATACGGATCGGAAAGCATGCTCTGATCTTGTTTGGAAATATAAAGCGGGCAATGAAAACGATTCACAATATCTTCAGCTTCCGCTATATGATCGAAATGTCCATGAGTACAGAAAACCGCCTTCACTTCTATGTCAGAAAGCTTCGTTTCAGCCCATGGACAGCAAGGATCAATGACCAGAGCTTCAGATCCAAAGCGCAGAACATACATATTGGCACATGCAAGGCCATACGGAAACGTGAGAATATCCATACAATTTCTTAGAAAGAAGAATCACGAACGAGATCACGCCAGTCAAGGTCACCACGGTCGATCGCAAGGATCAGGATCTCGGCGCTGGCAAGATTTGTGGCATACGGGATGCTGTTATAGTCACAAGCCTTAAGAAGCGGATTGATCTCGTTATAATTCGCAAGCTGAGTGTCTCTCAAATAGATCACGGAGTCGATCTCGTTATACTCTGCACGGGAAGCCAGCTGGTCAAAACCACCAGAATAGTCAGTAGAAAGACCTACCACATTCAGGTCGGCTGCAGATTCAAGCAAAGTCGCCGTGTTATGCAGCGAAATAAGAGTATGTTTAGAGAGAAGCTGACGATACGCTATGCAAAAGTTTACAAGAAGCTCATTCTTCCGATTATCAGCCATAACAACAATCTTCATTCTCGCTGCCTCCGAAAAAGTATATATATATTCTACTAACTCAGGTGGAAATCTGCAACTAAAATTTACTATTTTGCATAAAAAGCCACCAAAATACGAGTTCCATTACTCCTGATTCTGATCAGGGTTCTGATTCTGTTCCTGATCAGGATTACCTTCCGGTTCCTTGACTCCTACGTCTCCGAGAGGAGCGTGATGCTCAACCGGTGCTGCCTCATCAGGATCCGAAACACCATAGTAGGCCATAAGAAGTTTCTTCGCGATATCGATGGTCTTCTTACCCCACTCACCTCTTTCAATACAAATAGCGATACAGACTTCCGGCTCTTTGTTTTCATCACATGGAGCATAGCAAACGAACAGACCGTTCGAATACTCCATTTTGATATCCTCAAATCCTGTCTCCGCCGTACCTGTCTTACAGGCGACTTTAACTCCGAATTTACCGAGCTTGCTGTTTGCCGTTCCTTGAGGGCTGTCAACAACAGCACGCATACCAACATGGATAGCATCAAGATACTCCTGGTCATATCCAAGAGGCAGCGCCTGAGTAGATCCTTCGTAAAGCACAGATCCATCTGCTGCAACGACTCTTCTAACGACATGGGGCGTGACTAGTTTATTAGTTGCAATTGCCGCAGTATAACGTGCCAGCTGGATGACAGTAAAGCAGTTGTCGAACTGTCCGATAGCCGCTTGAGCCGTATCCGCAACATGCCAGTCCAAGTCCTCATCTGTCTGTCCTTGACGGAGACGTGCTTTATTAGCTCGGTTCGCGCGAATACCCGGGTCTTCACCAGGAAGATCGATACCGGTCAATTCGCCTAATCCGAGAGATTTACCAATTCGGTCGATCTCGTTGATCGTACTGTCTACACCAAGTTTCGCAAAATAGATATTGCATGATGTAGCAAGACCTGACGTCAGATCAAGAATTCCATGACCGGTTTCAGGCATCTCGAGGCACTTCCAGGGCATACCGCCGAATTCAGTAGGGCTGACGCATCGGACTTCACTGTTTTGTGGCGTAATAACATGCGTATCAAGAGCTGCAAGTGCAGTTACCATCTTGAAAGTTGATCCCGGCGGATAGATCTGCTGAATCGCACGATTGTAGATAGGCATATCCACAGCAGCTATATCCTTATATTCGTCGATACCGAGATAATACTTGACCTGGACTTTGGCCTGTGCGTCTCCTTCTCTGGAAAGAACGAAGTCATTCGGGTCAAAGTCCGGATACGATCCCATGGCAATGATCTCACCATTTTGGACGTTCATCATGACAAATGAGCCCGCATTTGCAGTCTTTTTTCTTTTTTCCACAGCCTTTGTCTGTTCTTCAAGAGCATGTGCCGCGATCAAATCCTTGATCGCATTAATTCCTACCTGCTGAACGTTTGAATCGATCGTGAGTTCGACCGTCGCACCCGGAACAGGGTCAATTCCAAGACCGGAATCATAGAAGAAGCCGTTCTCTTCATCTGTAGACCAGATATTGTACGGTTTCTCACCATACTGACCATGGAGATAACGCTCCATCTGCGCTTCAACACCGCCCTGTCCTACCAGGTCAGATGCCTGATAACCTACAGGAGCAAGCTCAGTAAGTCTTTCCTGGGAAATCGGCCAGATATAACCGACAACATGTGAGGAATACTTCGCGAGCGGAGTGTAGATTCTTCTGTACTCTTTATTGGCGAGGATTCCCATGTAGTGATAGTTCTGTTCAAGGAGCATACGGATCAGCTCTTCCGGAACATCTTTAGCGATCATAACCGGAGTACCGGTCTGGAAAGACCAGTTATCCATATAGATCTGATAGCGGATGCGGATAATTCGATATGCCTCATCCTCATTGTAATTCTCATCTATTTTAAAAAGTCTTCGGAGATAGAGGAAAAAGACCTTCGGATCGCTCTTTACATAGGAATCCGTATAAGTAACGACAGTATTCGGGGTAGGTTCTTTCAGAGCAAAAAGGTTGCGGTTTGTCTGCCACAGTGCGATCTTCTCATCTGATTTAAGGAACTGATACGGATTCACGGTGAAATAATCATCCAGATCCGCAACAGGAGAACAGTTATACTCATCAAAGAGATAGGAAAGCTCCAGACACATACTGTTCAGATCTTTTTCTTCCATACCGGCATTTGCCAGCATCAGAACGTTGATCTCCTGACTTGTAGCGATGACTCGTCCATTGCTGTCAACAATATCACCACGCGGTGCGGGAACTACATACTGATGGGACACACCAACGGAACTCGCAGAAATCTTTTTGGAATAATCCGAGAACTGCAAAGAAACCGTTTTAATGAGGATCAAAAGTCCGAAAACACAGAAAACAAGGCCCAGAACAAAGTATCTGCTGGTCAGGAAATTCAGCAGACGCTGTGTCGCACTGTCCTTATTCGACACAATATTCGTGGAGACATGGTCTTCATCGAATACGTATATATTCTCGTCTTTCAGATTTTTTGCCATCTGCGGTCCTCCACACTGTAACCATCGACCAAGCCGGAACGGATACCCTTCTTATACGGTCCTGCAAAACGAAGAAGTAGTAACAGCGGCACCGCCACGATCACGTTTACAACGATCTGCAGCGCGATGCTCGAAAACAGTATATACTTCAGCGAATGGTATGACTCAATGTTATGTGATAGCGTAAGGTATACAAAAGAAATAATATGACCCAGAGAATAATAAATCACGGAGATCAGGATCACCTGCAGAAGAGCAAGATTGTACTTTCTTCTGAATCTCTTACGAAACATAAGTGACGAAAGAATGCCAATATAGAAGAATGCCAAAAGGCCAATACCAAGGACCGCAACCGGTGCTCCATCAAGACCTCTGATTACCGGACCTGAGAAATAGTCTCGGAACATTCCTACGATCAGACCGACAACGATACCATCCATCGTACCGAACAGATAACCTGCAAGCACTACAAAAACGAGCATCAGATCACATGTTCTTCCAAAAATGCGGAAAACATGCGGAAATGTTACCTGCAAGCAGCATACACTGGTGATATATACCGCATAAAGGATGATCTGTCTTGCTCTCTCCTTTTTGCTCATGCCGCACCTTCTCCGGTAGTTTCAGGTGAACCTTCTTCCTTTGTCTCCTGTGGAGCCATTGTAGAAGGCGGAAGTGCAGTTGATTCAGGAATCACAGTAGACGGCTGGCTCTCTGCTCCATTATTCTCCTCTGTATTCGGCACCATGATAAAGACATCTTTGATATCCGAGATGACTGCATACGGACGCATGGTAGCTTTCGGATTATTCGGATCAGAATCATCGAAACTCTCGATCACTCCAATAGGAATACCTGCGGGGAAAAGTCCGCCTTCACCACTGGTGACCAGCTCATCGCCGGGCTGAAGTACAATATTCGAAGGAATCCTGGTGACAACACAGAGTCCCTGGTTTTTAAGGATAATATCACCGGATACCATTACGGTAGCACCATTAACGACATTGACCTTCGCACTTACCGTGAAACCTTCATGGAGAAGCGGCAAGATCTTTGATGATTCGAGGTCAGTAGTCATTACACGGCCGACAAGATTCATACGCGCATCTACGACAGCATAAGAACCTGTAGATGAATCGATGCCCGACTTAGTGCCGACATTGATACGGATAACACTGAACCACTCATCAGATTCACGTGTAAGAACGGAAGCGCCGTGAATATGGTAATTTTCGAATGTATCCTGGATCTGAAAAGCACTTTTCAGTTCTTCCCAGCGGATTCTGGCTTCTTCACCCTGCTGTACCTGATACTCAAGTTCAGCGATTTCTTCCCTGAGTTCTTCATTTTCCTTACGGATCTCCATACCTTCCGCAATAGCAGAGTAAAAGTCAGAGATCTTAGTTCCTATTGTCTGAAATACTGACTGGATAGGATCGACAATGAATGACAGGGGTTTTGTAGCACCAGAAAGAGGACTTCCTGGGATCGCACTGAGAACAATAAACGAAACCAGCAGAATGGTAGTAAGTACCAGGGCCAGCACTTTATTTTCAAACAAACGTCTCAAGACATAGTCCTCCAGCATGAATAATAATAAAATATACTATACCACAATTTCCCCTGCCGTGTTCAATTGTCAAGAAAAGCGAAGATTCAAGGCATAGTCATGAGAAGCTCCTTTTCTCCGACAAGATATTGTATCTTTCCCTGTTCGCGATCAAGATAGAAAACCTCCTCTGAAAGCATGTTTTCAGACAAACTCTTATCCTGATTGATCGCTTGCAGCATGCCGATCAGCATTTCCTCTCCCACACCCTTCTTTTTCTCGATCAGGAGCACTTCGTGGACCGAAACCGGAAGAATATAGAAATCAGCATTCTGATTCCTGGCAAAGCCGGCAAGATAATCTGTCTTCAGCATTGCTGATGCTCCAGGGAACGGGGCATCGTATGAGACAACAAAGACATTCGGAGCTTCAGGATCGCGGATCTGCTCGTCCATATCAAAATCCAGAAGATTGAGTGATCTGATCCCATACTGATTCATATTCTTCATGGCAACTTTGAAAAGCTCCTCATTCTCGATCTTCCAAATATCCAAAAGCATATTATCGACCAGAACTGCTCCCCGACCGATCGACGGATCATCAAGATAGATCTGTACAACAACGGCCATATCTCCGAAAACGCGGTGTGGAGCGTTCATGAGCTGTTCTTTGTTTTTACGGAGATTGACCAGTTTTATGACCAGTTTATCTTTAACTTCGGCCCAGGAAGAAAAGATCTCACCCAGCCGTTCGTCCGGAAACGATGTCTCGGTCACAAAATTAACCATTCTACGGATACAATCATCGATAGAAGATCCGTTCTTATACGCGTCATAGAAATCTTCGTAATAGAATACGGGAGCAATCCGTCTTCCGGGGCTTCGGATAATGATTCCATGAAGGTTTTTATTGTTCTTGTGAACTACCTGTTCTGTGATCATATAGTTCTTCAGGTCCGGAATTCCGTAGGTATACTGCGCCCGGAACGCTTTCATAAAGTCTGCAAATACCAGTTTTTCAGGTTTTGTACGATTCTCAGTTCTCATATTGGGTATCCTCCATATATCCGTTTTTCAGCATACTGAACGAGATCCCTCGTCCAATGATTATGTGGTCGATCACGTGGACTCCGATCAAAAGTCCGCTCGTCTGTAATCTTTTCGTTGTTTCGATATCTTCTTCACTCGGTGTTGGGTCACCGCCGGGATGGTTGTGCGCAATGATAAGCCCTTTTGCATTGACTCGGACGGCCATCCGGAACAATTCCCGGAAGCATATTCCGACTCCATTCACACTTCCTCTGCAAAGGACTTCATGCGAAATCAGTCCCTGCTGGTTATCCACGAATACTACATGTACTTCCTCCGTTTCGAGAAAAGCCATCTTCTCCTCGAAATATCCTTCTGCTATCTCACTTGTAAGAAACCGGATCCTCTGATTAATGCTATAAGACATCATGCTTCGTCTTCCTAATTCCATACATGCCTTGAGTACAATAGCTTTCACCCTTCCTACTCCTTCCATCCCTGCTAATTCCTGGATAGAAAGAGAATTCAATCCGACTAAACCATCAGGATTCTCTTTTGAAGACAGGATCTGGGAAGCGATCTCTTTAGACGACTTCCCTTTCGTTCCGGTACGTATAATGATTGCCAGAAGTTCCTCATCTGACAGTGCTTCCGCGCCAAAAAGTTCCAATCGCTCGTAAGGACGGACAGATGGATGTAGTTCACTGATTTTCATAATTTCACCTCCTTTCACGCAAAAAAATCCCGACTACGAGAAATCATCTGATTCGATTTCATCTCATAGTCGGGTCAAAGCCGATACTTACGGGCCATAAGCCCAGAATATCTGATTATTCAGTTGTTAAGAAAAACTCAGTTCTCTTTCTTACCGCAGCACTTCTTATACTTTTTGCCGCTTCCGCACGGACACGGATCGTTTCTTCCGATCTTCTCTACGTGCGCGATATTATCCTCACGGTACTGCTTTGTGATCTCCTGCATCTTCTCATCAGAAAGAACATTGCTCCAGCTCTTCAGAGTGTAAAGCCATTCAGCCTTAGCATCACGCATGTTGTAGTAGAGCTTCTCATAGTCGATCTTCAGGGAGACATCGGACTCCTCATCAACAGACTTATAGTCGTACTCTTCAGTCAAGCTAGAATTGATACCCTCGAGGAAACCTACGAAGATCTCCATCTCGCTCTTTCCGAAGCCAAGCTTCTCAGCAAGATCAACTGCCTTACCATTGAGAAGGTCTTCATTGTCCGGATATTTTGTCAGGATAGCATCATAAGCATTCTTCTCAAGTTCATAATACTTGGCAATATATGCTTTATACTCGCTCTCGTTTTCTACAGTTTCGGAATGTTTGGTCCAACTTTCAAAATAACTCATTTTGAATCCTCCAGATTAGTTTAATTTCTCAGCAATCGCTTCTAAGAATGCTTTAGTATCTACGACTTTCTTATTCGGGTGATCCATCAGCGCATTAAGGTCACCAGTGATAACACCCTCTTCAATGGTGTCAATAGAAGCCTTCTCAAGTTTGTCGGCAAAAGCTACCAGATCCGGAAGATCATCAAGCTGACCTCTCTTACGGAGTGCTCCTGTCCAGGCAAAAAGTGTAGCCATCGGGTTTGTCGAAGTCGTCTCGCCCTTAAGGTAACGGTAGTAGTGACGTGTTACAGTACCATGAGCAGCCTCGAACTCGTACTTTCCAGAAGGAGATACGAGAACAGATGTCATCATAGCAAGGCTTCCGCAAGCAGAAGCGACCATGTCGGACATAACGTCACCGTCATAGTTCTTGCAAGCCCAGAGCATACCACCCTCGGAACGCATAACACGTGCAACAGCATCGTCGATCAGCGTGTAGAAGTATGTAATACCTGCTTCCTCGAACTTATCTTTGAATTCATTATCGAAGATCTCCTGGAAAATATCCTTAAAACGGTGATCATATGTCTTGGAGATCGTATCTTTTGTCGCAAACCACAGATCCTGTTTGATATCCAGCGCATACATGAAGCAGGAACGAGCAAACGCTTCAATGGATGCATCGAGGTTATGCATACCTTCGATGATACCCGGGCCCTTGAAGTCGTGGATCTTCTTTACTTCTTTTCTGCCGTCCTCATAGGTAACGACCAGTTCAGCAGTAGCCGGACCGGAAACATACATCTCTGTGTCACGGTAAACATCACCATAAGCATGACGGGCAAGTGTGATCGGCTTTTTCCAGCAGGAAACGAAAGGAGAAATACCCTTTACAAGGATCGGTGCACGGAAAACTGTTCCGTCCATAATTGCACGAATCGTTCCGTTCGGGCTCTTCCACATCTGCTTCAGCTTGTATTCATCCATACGCTGAGCATTCGGAGTGATCGTTGCACACTTTACAGCAACACCCAGCTCAACCGCACGGTTAGCAGCATCGATCGTAACCTGATCATCAGTTTCATCACGATGAGGCAATCCCAGATCAAAATACTCTGTCTTCAGATCAACATAAGGCTCGATTACGATCTCTTTGATCTGCTTCCAGATGATACGTGTCATTTCATCGCCGTCCATCTCTACGAGGGGCGTCTTCATTTGAATTTTGCTCATCTTTTTCCTCCGTATTATAAAATACCTGATTGATTCTATCTTAATTAGGACCCTTCGTCAATTGCAAATCAAACCTGCCCGCAAGCTGAAAGCAAAACTTCCATGGATGTCCGGTCGTCCATTTTACCGGTCTTTACCCACTGGTCGGATTCGAAGCAGAGGAAATAGATCTTTTCCAGCTGCTGGATCGTAAACCCACGGGACTGGGAGACCAGGTTTCGTGCCACGAAAGGCTGTACTTTCAGGCTGGAAGCGATTTCTGATGCATTCCCGAGTTCCTTTGCGCAGATCAGATGACGGATATGTCTTGCCAGCATAAGACGGATCTTCGGGATCGCCTCCTTGAGAATGATCAGATCATTCATGATCTCCAGGGCTCTACCGGGGTTCTTCTGACCGATCGCATCCGTCATATGGAATACCGACGCATGCACATCCGGAATGCTGAGACGGTTCAAAAGTTCAAGATCGATCTTATGAACATCCTTATTCTCGCAGTAGAGCATGATCTTCGTTACTTCATTCTCAATCATACGCATCGAAGAATCAGTGCGGCTGATAAGACTCGAGATACAATTCGACGGAATATCGACATTCTTTCTGGCAAAAGATGATTTGATCCACTTTGCCAGCATATCTTCATTCTGAAAACTGAACTCCGCAAGTGTTCCCACGGATGATACCGCTTCAAGAAGCTGCTTTTTTCTCTTATCGACCTTGTCCTCTACGAAAATAACACAGGCAAATTCAGGAATCGCCGCGATCGCTGCTTTCCACTTCTCCTGATCGGCAGGTGTAGACGGAGCTCTCGTAGCCCATAATCCGGAATTACGGATCACAGTCATACGGAATTGAGACAGGAACGGCGGAGAACCGACAAGGGACTGGAACTCATCCAGGGGCATTTCGGAATTCGTATGGTCTTTCAGATAGAAATCAAGGCTTTCAGCACCCGGAGCGACCCAGACCTTCTTCATCTCCTTGATCATTTTATCCACAAGGTACTTCTCTTCCCCGCAGATAAGATAGATCCGGGAAGCCTGGTTATTCTTAATGTCAGAAGCTACATCGACGTAGCCTTTCCATGAGCTTTTGCTCTCCTGCTTAGCCATCTTTTCCTCACTATCCAAAGTAATAATCCATCTGCCATTCTGATCCAGAAGCAGAAAGAAGAACGCATCCCCGCTCATCTGTGCGATAGATCGGGATCGATCTCGAACCGAGGCGCTTAAGCACCTCCCTAGAAGGATGTCCGTAATGATTATACCCCACACTGATAAGTGCCGCACCAACTTTTTTGTTTTTCAGGAAGGTATCGGAAGTCGAGAACCTACTTCCATGATGAGAGACTTTCAACACAGATATGTCAGACAAAACATCGGAAGGAAGTACCTTTTCCACTTCTTCGGATATATCTCCCGTAAAAAGGATTTTTGTATCGTACATGCGGCACAGAATGACCATGGAATCATCATTTCCGCCATCTGACGGATCATTCGGCCACAAAAGTTCAAAAGAAAGACTTTCATCGACCTTGAAGATATCTCCTTTCCTCAGGATATCGACATCAGATGGAAGATCCGGAAAAGCCTTTCGTAATTGATCCATCTCCATACTCTCTCCCCAAAAAGAAGCATAGAGCCGATCGATCCTTCCTTGATCCCATAATTCAAGGATCCCGGAAATGTGATCTGTATCAAGATGGGAGATGAAAGCCATATCAATATGGTCAATATTCAGGTATTCCAGGACATTTCGAATCGTTTCACCATTTCCCTTGTTTCCTCCATCGATAAGCACGTTTAGTCCCTGATGACAGATCAGAGCACAGTCTCCCTGACCCACATCAAGAAAAAAGATACGGGATTTCTCAATGGAAAAAGCAAAACTCCTGACAATCATCCCAACTAACGCAATAACAGCGGCAAAAGCAAGTATTCTTCTCTTAAAACCACAACGCACGAGCACATATAGCAACAGGCATGAAACAGCGACCAATAAAGGCAGAGGGACATGATCCAGCCTGATTCTTCCTGGGATTTCGAGTGATCCGACATTCGCAAGCATCCGAAGGATGACAACAAGACCCTTGACAGGAAGAAAAAGAATTCTTCTTACCAAGGTTACAGGGATAACCAGGCTTAGGAGTGTTGCGACCAGACCGTAACTGCAGATGACCTCTGCGGGAAATCCTGCTAGAACTACGACGATCACGGATAGAGGAGATATCACACTTCCCATCAAAAGCAGAACGGGCAGCATTCCAAGATATGCGCAGAACATACATGAGATTGCGGTTCTACCCTCGTCAGGCAGGAAGGGAAACCACTTCCTGACAAGCTTACCTGCATTACGGCAGAAAAGCATGATCGAGAACGTGGCGCCAAAAGAGAGGAGCAGTCCGTATGAAAAAGCTGAAAACGGATCCAGGCAAAGAAGAATCAGACCACTTAGGGCACAGGCCGATATATGATCGATACTTCGGGACTCCAAAGAGAGAAAACCGAGAACGATAAAAGTCAGTATGCTTCGGAAGGCAGACTCCCCCCACCCGGTAACAAATCCAAACAGGATCAGGCAAACCGTAAGAATAACTACACTGCGCCTGCCTTTCATGAAGACCGCACACAGGATTCCGACAGTAGCCGTAAAATACCCGACATGAGCGCCTGAAACGACAAGAATGTGGGACAGATTGCTTTGTTTAAACGAAGTTTTAACGTCTTTTGCGAGGTGCGAATCATCTCCAACGATCATGGCCGAAATCAGCCCTGCAGTCTCATCATCTGTCACAGAACACCAGATACTGTAAAATGTCTTTCTGATACATGAACCGAACTTATAGCATAAATGTATCGGCGAACTTCCTCCTTTCCGGCTCACGACAGTGATTTTATCGATTTTTCTTACTATTCCCTTTCGGATATAGTACGAACGGACATCAAAATCGCCGGGATTACCTTTGGTGTATATCGGAGAAAGCCTGCCTTCAATGCGCAGAACATCTCCATAATCATATACGTCTTCCGTCGGCAAAAGCACTTTCTCTCCGTCATCCAGTTGAACAATGATATTCTTGTATCCATCATCGGAAGAATTGACTGATATGATCCGTGCTTCGCCAGAATAGAAAGCACTATTATCAAGGGTCTTCAAATGGTCACAGTATGTCGAGATCTTTATCAGGAAAAAGCCAAAACCTAAACAGCAGAATACGATCGTCAGAAGCTCAGGTATCTTAAGGGTTTCTGCGCTTCCGTACATAAAGAGCAAAAGTCCGAACGAAACCGCTGACATGATCCATATACGAGGACCGCAGTAGAATCCCAGATAAGCGCCAATTACACACATAAACAGGACAAGGACAAGCGGTCGTCGAAGACATGCGCAAGTCACTGTTTTCAGCCATTCAGAAACTTTGAATCCCTTAAACTTCATGTTTCGGGAGTTTCCGGCAAATCTCCTGTGCATGATGATCTACTCCTCCACATCCAGTGTAAGAGTATTCTAGGACAAAAGGCCGTTTACATGAGGGTGATTATTTCGACAAAAAACGACAAAACGACGAAGCTTCGTCGTTTTGTAGACAAAAATCAATTTTCTTTCGATTCAAGCTCGTCTTTAAGGTATTCTTCAATACCTGCCCGAAGATCATCAAGCCCGATCTTCTTATCAGCTGAGACAGCGTAAATACGGGCATCTTCATGGAAATCGAGGATTTTGGAGAATTCTGTCAGTTGTTTCCGGATCTGAGCCTTGGAAAGTTTGTCGCATTTGGTAAAAACCAGGAAATAGGGAATTCCGGTCTGATTCATATACTCAAGCATACGGACATCATCTTTAGACGGGTCATGACGGATATCGATGAGATGAAGAACCAGTGAGAACTTACGGCCAGAGACAAAATACTCATCACAAAGCTTGTTGAACTTCTCCTTTACGTCCTTTGCGGCTTTGGCATATCCATAACCCGGAAGATCCGCAAAGTACATCTTGTTATCGACATTAAAGTAGACTACCAGACGAGTTTTACCGGGAGTCGCGGATACACGCGCGAGCTTTCTGTTATCCGCAAGAGCATTGATCAAAGAAGACTTGCCGACATTAGACTTACCGGAGAAAACGATCTCGGGCCTGTCAGAGGGCGGACACGACTTCAGATCGGACGCAACGCCCCAAAATGTAGTATTTCTGTACTGTATGGCCATGTCTTCCCTCCTGGAATTTTCCTACATGATACCACAACGCCAGTGCTTTTCAAAAAGCACGCGGATTATCACAAATCTTTTTTATATGCATTTTACCTATATATCGGACGTTTTTTCGAAAGAATTCTCAAAAGTTTACAGTTCAAAAAAAAACGGAATAGGGTTATACTGTTTTTGTGGCTCGAAGCTATATCGTTTATACGGAGGGGTGCTATGCCGGAAAACATGTCTTCAGTAAATACAGCAGACTCCACTGGATCTACTGAATCTACTGAATCCAACGATTATCGTGGCTATTTACTGGAACCGTTCGGACCGATTGGGATCATTTCGCATACCTCTAATGAGGCAATTGTCCGTCAGGTAAACGATCTTCTTTTCGAAAAAAGGCTGAAGAAACAGCAGGAAAACTATAGTCCTTATGTAAACAGCGCCGGCTATTTACGTAGGGATTTTACTATTAAAGCGACCATCACCCGCTTCGAGACAGGCGAAGGTAAAGTTACCCTGAACCAGACAGTCAGAGGTCATGATATCTTCATTATTTCCGATGTACTCTCACACGATGAGTCTTTTACGCTTTCCGGTGTGCCGCACTTTGCCAGCCCGGACGATCACTTCCGTGATCTTCTGCGTATCATTATGGCAGTAAGCGGAAAAGCCCGTCGTATCAACGTGATCATGCCTTTCCTTTACGAAGGACGTCAGGACCACTGCATTTCCAGAGAATCTCTGGACTGTGCTCAGATGCTGAAAGATCTTTATAACCTCGGAGTTTCCAACCTGATCATTTTCGACCCGCATGATCCGCGTATCGTCAACGCGGTGCCTCTTATGGGCATCGAGCTGCCGACTTCCGCATATAAGATCATCAGCACCCTGATCTCCAAGAATCCGGGTCTTCATATCGATAAAGACAACCTGATGATCATCTCGCCGGATGAAATGGCTGTATCACGCGCTATTTTCTATGCTTCCATGCTCGAAGTTCCGCTGGGTCTCTTCTATCGTGACCGTGACTATACAACAGTCGACGAAGAAGGCAATCACCCGATCAAGGATTTCCGTTTCTTAGGTGACGATCCTGCCGGAAAAGACGTATTGATCGTCGATGACATGATCAATTCCGGTAATACCATGATCCGTACCGCACGTGTCATGCACGAAAAGGGCGCCAGAAACGTATTCTGCGCTGCACCGTTCGGCCTTTTCACCGATGGTCTTGAACCGTTTAACGAGGCACATGCCAAGGGCGAGATCACTCAGGTATACTGCACCAACCTCACCTACCGTCCGAAGGAGCTTTTCGAGACGAAATGGTTTGCTGAGGTAAATATGTATCCGTATGTTGCACGTCTCATTGATGCGATCAATGTTGATGAGTCTATTGGAGAACTGATCACCCCGATCGAGAAGTTCAATTCCCTTCTCGGTCAGATGCGTATAGAAGAATTAATGAGTTAATCATGTAAGGAAGAGGAAAGAAAACTATGACACCGATTTTGCAAGGCTCAGATGAAGGATCTTACTCCCGTTATAACCAGTACGGCGCAAACCCGATGGCACCGGTTGGTCCGATCGCACTTGTTCCGTTAAAGGGCAGCGTGGAGTTTACTGATAAGGTCAACTGGTACTTGAGCACCAGAAGATCTGAATATCAGGAGCAGGAATTCGTCAGCAAGTACCCGGGATTCTACCGTAAGGATTACCGCATTGCCGTTGAGAATACCAGATTCTCATCCGGTGAAGGTAAAGCTGTTATCCAGAGCTCTGTTCGAGGCCATGACCTCTTCATTATCAGTGACGTAACCAATTTCTCCTGCACATATAAGATGTTCGGCCAGGAGAATCACATGAGCCCGGATGATCACTATCAGGATCTCAAGCGTGTTATTCTTGCATGCTCCGGTAAAGCCCGCCGTATCAACGTCATCATGCCGTTCCTCTACGAAGGCCGTCAGCACAAGAGAAACTCACGTGAATCCCTCGACTGTGCTTTCGCTCTCGAAGAGATCTACGGACTCGGTGTTGAGAACATCATCACATTCGACGCTCACGACGAGCGTGTTGCTAACGCGATCCCGACTTCCGGTTTCGAAAGTCTTTCCGCTACATATCAGATCATCAAAGAGATGTACCGTTCTATCCCGGATCTGCACTTCACAGAAGACCGTTTCATGGTCATCAGCCCGGATGAAGGCGGTATCTCCCGTGCTATGTACTTCGCTTCTATCCTCGGCGTTCCGCTGGGAACCTTCTACAAGAGAAGAGACTACACACGCGTAGTTAACGGCAAGAACCCGATCATCGCGCACGAGTTCCTCGGTGAATCCGTTGAAGGTCTCGACATCCTGATCGTCGATGACATGATCTCTTCCGGTGATTCCATGCTCGATATCGCACGCGAGATGAAGAAGCGCGGTGCGAGAAACATCTACTGCGCTGTTACTTTCGGTCTTTTCACCGAGGGTGTCGACAAGTTCAATGAAGCATACGAACAGGGGCTCATCTCTAAGGTATTCGCTACGAACCTCATCTACAGAAGACCGGAACTCCTTGCAGCTCCATGGTTCGCTGACGTTAACATGAGTAAGTTCGTTGCGCTCCTTATCGACGCGATCAACCACGACTCTTCCCTGTCGAACCTCATCAAGCCGACCGAGAAGATCCGTAAGCTGCTTGCCAGCAAGGGCGATCTGAAGCCTCAGTCCCCGGAATCCTGACAGGTTTAGCACATGGCCCAGAAAAAGACCACATCGAATAAAGGCACAAATACCAGATCCGGCAGTTCTTCCTCTAAGAAAGGAGCTGCCGCTTCTCGTAATGCCCGTACGGCTCCCAAAGCGCCGCCGATCGAGGAGAAAGAACCTCTCCACTCTGTGATCTGGTCTTATTCCTGGGGAAAAGCACTCTACCTTCTTTTAGCTATTCTCGTGATGATCGGTCTCGATCTTCTGATCGCCATGAATCACTATAATATGTTCTTTACTGTACTCGGTATTGAGATCCTTGCCGGTATGCTGATCGGCTGGATCGTCTTTCTCATCCTGGATAGAAAGAAACAGGCTGATATGCTGAACGAGGATTCTTCCGGCGCCGAGAGCGAGGAATGATCTATGCCACTGGACGGTATTTCCACTCATCTTCTCGCTCACGAGCTTAACAGCCGTCTCGCCGATGCCCGTATCGACAAGATCTACCAGCCTTCCAGATTCGATATATTCTTCATTGTCAGAAACAACAGTGAGAATCTGAAACTCCTTCTCAGCTGCGATCCGCAGAGTCCGCGAGTCCAGCTGACGGATTATATGCGTGAAAACCCACAGATGCCGCCGAATTTCTGCATGCTTCTTCGTAAGCACCTGTCCGGCGCCCGTATCTTAAGTGTTTCCTGTCCCCGTTATGAACGAATCATCGAGATCGATATCTCTGTAACGGATGAACTTCACGATACATCCACGAAGAAACTCATCATCGAGATGATGGGCAGATACAGTAATATCATCTTTCTTAACTCGGAAAACCGTATTATCGACGCACTTGTTCACGTAGATAACAGCACCAGCCGTGTCCGTGAGATCATGCCTGCGCGTATCTACGAAGCACCGCCTTCCCAGGGTAAGATCACACCTGATGAAGCACTGGAGATGGTCGAAAAGGATCAGCTTCCAATCTTAAGCGATTCCATGCAGCGTCCTATGTCCAAGGCTCTTCTTGACTCACTTCTCGGTTTTTCGCCTCTTCTGACGAACGACATCTGCTTCCAGGCAAAGATCGATCCGAGATGTGCGCTCTCTTCGCTCTCTTCAGAGCAGAAAGAAGACCTTCTTCATGTCTGCCACAGCATCTTATCTGATATCTGTGCCCGAAAAGCACAGCCGACTGTATTCTTTATCGATGGAGAGCCGAAGGACTGGCACGCGCTGTCACTTCAGGATGCAGGAAAAAGCAGATCCATGCAGACGATCTCCGAAGCAATGGACCAGGTGCAGCATTTCCAGGATATCCGTACCCGTTTCGAATCGAAGAGACGAACGATCCGTGCAATCCTTACTTCCGCTTTCAATCACGCGTCGAAGAAACTGTCCATTCACGAACAGGATCTCCGTGAGACGAATAATGCCGAGAAACTTAAACTCGAGGGCGAACTTGTGCTTGCCTACCAGTATCTCATCAAACCGGATGATACTGAACTGACTATACCGGACTATCCAGACTTCGGTCAGTCAACGACTCTTTCTCTCGAACCGGGCATGACACCATCTGAACAGGGACAGCTCTATCTCAAGCGTTACAGAAAAGAGATCAGCCGTCGCGAATCCGCCCTTCGCTTCATCGAGACCGAAAAAGACGAAGTTTCCTATCTCAACTCACTTCTTCAGGCCGTTGACGCGGCTACTGAAACTGATGATCTTGAAGCGATCGATTACGAGATCCGAACTTCACTTAATTCCGAAAAGGAGTCATCCGGGAAAAAGGACGGCGGAAACCAGGTCTATCATCCCGGCAAATCCAAATCCGGCAAAGCTTCTTCCCGTGCCCTTCGTCAGGCTGCAAAAGCCGCGCAGGACAAGAAGAAAAAAGCAGGAGCCGCTAAGAAGATCGAGGATCCTTCTCTGCCGCGTAAATACTATGTAGATGGTGGATTCGAAGTGCTTTCAGGAAGGAACAATATCCAAAACGACAATCTGACGTTCCATGTTGCCGCGAAGGATGATCTCTGGTTCCATGCCAAAAACATCCCGGGAACACACGTTATTCTCCGCACGTATGGAAAAGCACCCTCAGACAAAGCCAAAACTGAGGCGGCGTCCGTTGCTGCGTATTATTCCAGAAGCAACAAGCCTTTTACAGGTGAAATGACGGAATCCAAGACCGAATATGATGTCAGAGTGGAGATCGATTACTGCCCTGTCAGCCATGTAAAGAAGATCCCGAAGGCAAAGCCCGGAATGGTCATTTACGAGGAATACAATACTCTTCTGGTCAGCGCGAAGCTTCCCATGAATCGGGAAAAGAAGCAATGATCTTATCTTTAAACTCAGAATCCTGAAGAGAATAAATGCATCCACAGTATTTCTGACGGTAAAGGCCGTGTTCTCTGGCCATTGCCTGTCCTTCACGGAAGTGCGGACGCCAGTCATAGTATGCAAAGTCCACACCATACTTCTTCGCACACTGTTCAGCGATCTTCGCGATCTTATCGTGCTGCTGATACGGACTTACCAGAAGACTCGTTCCAAAGCTGTCATAGCCGTGTTCACTCGCATATCTGGCTACATAGTCCATACGGATCTCATAACACATATCACAGCGGGAATCATACTTTCCTTCCCACGCACGGGAAAGCCAGTCATCCATACGGAAATCATCAGAATACAGGCAGGAAAGTCCATAGATCTCGCCAAGTTTGACGACCTGTTCTCTTCTTCTGTCGAATTCGAACTTCGGATGGATATTCGGATTATAGTAAAGAACATCCGGTCTGATCCCCAAAGAAAGAAGATCTGACACCGGATACTCGGCGCAGGGGGCACAGCAGGCATGAAGAAGCATCTTGCCGTCACTCATCGCGTTCACTCCCCTTTAACATCGATCACTTCATCAATGGAGATCTGCGAAGGATTACTGTCATTTTTCGTAGAAACACCCAGACCATGCAGACGACGGTCAAGATCCGCCGGACAGGAAAGACCGAGATGCTTCCAGCCCTGTGGCGCCAGTACACGTCCGCGTGGTGTCTTCGCGATAAAACCACACTGCATCAGGAACGGCTCGTAGACATCCTCGATCGTACCCGCATCCTCACCGGTACATGCGGCAAGAGTTTCAAGTCCGACAGGGCCGCCCAGGAACTTCTCGGCGATCGTTGTCATGATACGGCGGTCGGTAAGATCCAGTCCCATCTCATCGATAGCAAGCTGTTCCAGACCAAAATCAGCGATCTCACGGTCGATCACGCCACCGCCGCGTACTTCAGCATAGTCACGAAGACGCTTCAGAAGACGGATCGCGATACGCGGGGTTCCTCTGGATCTTCGAGCCAGACAGTCAAGGCCTTCATCATCGATACCGATATTGAGGATATCTGCGTCTCTCTTAAGGATTACTTTCAATTCTTCAGGTTTATACAGTTCAAGACGGTGGACCATTCCGAAACGGTCACGAAGCGGCGCGGAAAGCATACCGGCACGTGTCGTAGCACCGATCAGCGTAAACTTCGGAAGATCCAGACGGATCGACCTGGCGGCAGGTCCCTTACCGATCATGATATCAAGGGCAAAGTCCTCCATCGCAGGGTAAAGCACTTCCTCAACGCTTCTGTTCAGGCGGTGGATCTCATCGATAAACAGGACTTCCCTTTCCTGAAGGCTGGTAAGAAGTGCAGCAAGATCGCCTGCCTTCTCGATCGCAGGACCAGTTGTAATACGAAGATTCACACCCATCTCATTGGCGATGATACCGGCAAGTGTCGTCTTACCGAGACCCGGCGGGCCATAAAGAAGGCAGTGGTCAAGGGCTTCTCCACGACGCATAGCAGCTTCGATAAAGATCTTCAGGTTATCCGTTACCTGCTTCTGGCCGGAATAATCCGCCCAGGATAAAGGTCGGAGGCTCTTCTCATCTCTATCTTCAGGGAGACGTTCCCTGGCTATCATACGATCATCATGATCAAAATCGTTAAATTCCATATTGTTCCTGCCAATTCCCGGATCTGACCGTATCTTCGGTCAGTCCTATTATATCGTACTTACTTCGCCAGCAGACGGAGAGATCTTCGGATAAGTTCATCCACGGAAAGTCCCTCTTCATATGCAGAACGTGCTGCCTTATTCGCTTCAGATGCCGGATAACCGAGTACTACCAGCGCGGAGATACAATCCTCCAGATCAGATCCTGCCGCTGCAGAGGTCAGCGCCGGTGCATCGCCCATATCCTCAACAGCACTCATATCAAAGCCCTTGAGCTTATCTTTCAGTTCAAGAACGATCCTCTCCGCAGACTTCTTGCCGAGACCCTTAACGGAGCAGATCTTCTTGATATCACCCTGTAGAACGGCCATGGCCAGTTCCGACGGACGAAGGACTTCAACAACTCCGATCGCACTCTTCGGTCCGATACCGCTGACTGTAAGAAGCAGCTCAAACATATCCTGATCTTCCGGCTCCGGAAAACCATAAAGTGCGATTATGTCCTCACGAACGTAATGGTACGTATAAACACAGACCTCATCACCAATATGCCCGATCCTTCCCTGAAGCAGCATCGGCATATAGATCTTATAGCCGATCCCGTTGTTCTCAACAACAATATTGTCTCCACGTACTGATACAAAAGTACCCTTGATATATGCGTACATTAGATATCCCACTCCTTCTTGCCATATCGTCCGTATTGATAACCGGCGACCGCCTTAAATGCGGAATTGATACCGGTATGCGCCTGACAGATACAGATTGCCAGCGCGTCCGTAACATCGTCCGGCTTCGGCAGCTCCTTGAGGTTCAGAAGCATCTTCACCATCTGTGAGACCTGATTCTTATCTGCTCTTCCATAACCGGTGACCGCCTGCTTGATCTGCATCGGAGTGTACTCATATACCTGTACATTAGCCTCCGCAGCCGCAAGGATCTCGACACCTCGAGCCTGAGCTGTACCGATCGCGGTCGTGGTATTTCTCTCGAAGAATAATTCCTCGATCGCCATTACATCCGGATGATGACGCTCCATCAGAGCATCCATCTGCTGATGAAGTGTCAGAAGACGCTGCTCAAAAGGAGTATGGGCTTTCGTCGTTATGGCGCCGTAATCCAGCACGGTAAAGTGGTTCTTCTCGTACGAGACCACTCCGTAACCCGTGATGGCATATCCGGGATCGATGCCTAGAATTACCATTCTTCTGCTCCTTTATCGCAATCTGAACATTCGTTCTTTTAGCATTATAGCAATCATTCTATACCAGCGCAACTATCCTCAGGAAATCACTTCCAGGATCTCCTTCGGTTTCGCCGGAGCCTGATCCGAGATCTCGTAAGCATCCTGCATCTTAAAGAGTGCTTCATCGATACGGTCATCACCGACCGGGTTCTTCGTTCCCGTATACAGCGAGAAAAGCTCTTCGCCACGCGATACTTTATCTCCGATCTTCTTATAGAGACGTATGCCCGCGCCCATATCGATCACGTCGTCTTTTTCCATTCTGCCAGCGCCGAGAAGGCATGATGCCTCACCGACCATCAGAGCATCGCACTTGGAAATATAACCGCTGCACTCCGCGTAGACCGTCATAACTTCACACGGACGGTCGACAAATACCGGGGATCCGTCAGACTGGAGCATGCCGCCCTGCGACAGGATCAGTTCACCGAATTTCTCGAACGCCTCGCCGTTCTTGAGTTTTTCTTCGCACATGGCCATAAGCGTCTCACTGTCGAGATCTTTTCCGACAGGAGTCATCTTCAGCATCTCGGAAGCCATTGTAAGGACGACTTTCTTCACTTCATCGCTTCCGTTTCCGGTTAGAACGCTGACAACTTCCTGCATTTCCAGGATATTTCCGACCATGATACCCAGCGGCTGTTCCATAGAGGTCATCACACATGTGACGGGTTTTCCGGCGAGTTTTCCGATAGAGATCATTCTTCTGGCAAGTTCCCTCGCGGAATCAGGATCTTTCATAAAAGCACCGCTGCCGCAGGTTATGTCTAATACGATCGCATCGGATCCACCGGCGATCTTCTTGCTCATGATACTTGAAGCGATCAGCGGGATGGACGGCACTGTGCCGGTTACATCGCGAAGTGCGTAGAGATACTTGTCACAGGGAGCCAGATCCGAAGTCTGCCCGCCGAGGAGCATTCCGCATTTCTCGATCTTGCTTTTAAACTCGGATGGATCAACCGAAGTACAGAAGCCATCGATCGACTCGAACTTATCGATCGTTCCGCCGGTAAATCCCAGACCTCTTCCCGAGAGTTTGACACAAGGGATACCAAACGAAGCCACGATCGGCAGAAGGATCGGTGTTACCTTATCTCCTACACCGCCAGTACTGTGCTTATCTACCTTGATTCCGGGAATATCGGAAAGATCACATATCTTTCCCGATTCAGACATAGCGATCGTGAGATCCGTTGTCTCCTGATCATCCATTCCTTTGAAGAGGACCGCCATCAGGAACGCGGAGATCTGGTAATCGGGTATCGTCTTTTCAGTAACACCTTTTACGAAGAACTCGATCTCTTCTTTGCCGAGCACGCCTCCGTCACGTTTCTTTTCGATCAGTTCAAGCATATTCATGGATCGAGTCCTCCTTTTCGGGCATCTACTGATATTGTACCATTTTATGTTGGTTTCTCTTTCGATTATGTTAGAATATCGATAGACTATTCAGGAAGTGAGGGCTTTATATGCCGGACAGTGAAGCAGTTACCCGATTAAAAGTCGCCATCATCGGCTGTGGCCGTGTAAGCGAGAAGCATATCCGTGCCGTGAGCGGTCTTTCCGACCGTCTTACACTCTGCGCACTGGTCGATACGAATCCGGATGCCCCTTCTAACCTTCTTTCCGCATGCAAGAAGAAGATCAAGAAATACAATGATGTCAAAGCTGGTATGAAGAGCTATATCGACTACAAG
The DNA here is from genome assembly GCA_002310155.1 of Mageeibacillus sp. UBA1193. GTDB lineage: Bacteria > Bacillota > Clostridia > Saccharofermentanales > Saccharofermentanaceae > Scatonaster. The sequence continues at coordinate 29,381 of DBYF01000132.1, forward strand.
GAGATGCTTCGCGATATGCATCCTGACATCGTGGCGATCACGGTACCTTCCGGTCTTCATTTCCAGATAGCAAAGGACTGTCTGGAAGCCGGATCCCATATTCTTCTCGAAAAGCCTATGACCATGAGCAACAAGTCCTCCCGGGAGCTGTATGAGCTCGCTGAAAGCAAGGGACTTCGTATCGCGATGGGTCACATTTACAGGTATTTCCCGATCGTTTCCCTTCTGCACGAGGACATGGTCAACGGTGCTTTTGGAAAAGTCGGACACGGCTCGGTCATCGTACGCTGGGGACATGAGAATGACTATTACCAGCAGGCGGCATGGAGAGGCACCTGGAAGAGTGACGGCGGCGCCCTGATGAACCAGACTGTCCATGCTCTGGACCTGATGTGCTATCTCATGAACGCGGAAGCGACATCCGTAAACGGCATGATCGCCAGAAGATTCCGTAACATGGAAGCCGAAGATACGGCTATGGGCGTGTATACGTTTGGAAACGGCGCGCTGTGTCAGGTCGAGGGTACTACCGCGACATTCCCGAAAGAGCATGAAGCCTCTTTCTACATCAATACCGAGAAAGCAGCGATCCGGATCGCGCTATACAAAGGAAAGCCTTCGTATTCGATCCGTACGGCAAAGGGTAAGAACCTTGCATTCAAGTATCTGCGCAGATATATCAAGCAGAATGGTCTGTCCTACCTGATCTCCGTCGCGAAGAACCCTCACTACGGTATCTATACGGATCTTTATAAGTCTATTACTACAGGTACATCCCCTGTCGCTGACGGACGTTCCGGCTACCTCGCCGTGGATATGGTCCTCGGCTTCTATCGTTCCGTTCTGAAAAAGAACGAAATAGAATTGCCACTTCCTAACGAGTTTAAAATCGAGGAAATGGCAAAACTTGAACTTTAATCTCTTATTTATCCGTTAATAACGGTCAGTGATCAGGCACCCTGCTGTCCATCTGCGGGAGCTTCTGTCTCTGAAGATGAAGCAGATGTATCTTCAGAAGAAGATGTCTGCTCGGAAGACTGCTCAGATGACTGTTCTGAAGACTGCTCCGAAGAAGCACTGGTGTCTTCAGAAGACGGAGCCGGTGTCTCGGAAGGCTGACTCTCGCTGGTTTCTGATGAACTCTCCGAAGAGCTTTCAGGAGCAGAAGATTCAGATGTTTCCGATGAAGAATCCGTCGGAATTGTATCCGAGCCGCTTTCTGTCGGTTCAGGAGTAGACTCCGTGACGTCTTCCTTCGTAGTATCCTTCGTGATCTCAGTCGGAGTCGTCGGAACCGGTGTAGGATCGATGAACTCTGTCGGACTTGTCTCACCGATCGTCGGGTCTTCAGTATCGATCATCTCAAGCGGTACATAACCCATAAGGCCGTTTTCCTTACGGACCTTAGCGAAGTTATCATTGGAAGCAAGAAGCGTTACCGCCTCACCTCTCGCAAGAGTATCGATGACCTGGCTGTCGAGTGACTCTTCAACATACAGGGATGTATCGTCATAAAGAGCATACATGACTTTTCCTGCGTTCTCGTCAGAGAATTCAGTCGTCTCATATGTCTCAGGAGTCTTGAGCTTACCCCACCAGTGACCGGCATTAAAGAGGACAAACATACCTACATAACCGATAATTCCGCTAATCAGGAAGATCAGGAAACCGATCAGGACATTCTTAAGAGCAGAACTCTTCTTCTCTTTATCCTTCTTCTTTTTCTCTTTCTTCGCCGGACGCGCTTCGAACTCTTCCTCATCGTCCTCGAAATCATCGTCTTCATCAGACTCATCACCAAAAGACGGGATCGGCGGCTCGTTAAACTGCTGGTTCATCTGATATCTGAGTTCGTCAGACTGGATCGTCGGTGCGTCAGCGGCCGGTACTTCCTGTGCGACAGGAGCGACAGGCGCAGCAGCAACGACTGGCTTCGGAGCAACGGAAAGGTCATTTGTGACCGCTGCTTCCTCGATCTTCGCGTCACCCGGGAGAAGCAGTGT
>DBYF01000132.1:31470-37143 GCA_002310155.1 Mageeibacillus sp. UBA1193
ACACCGAGCTTCTGGATCGGAACTTCCTGATCCAGACCGGTACCGATCATGACGAGTTCATCGCCATCCATGAGTTTCAGGTGAACTTTCTTATCCGGAAGCACTTCACCATCCTGAGAAAATCTTCCCAGATACTGGGTAAGTTCATTTCTTCCCTCATGCTGATACTCAGCTTCCTTCGGGATCGCGCCCATCTGAACATAGCGGTGGGCAACAGTCTGATTCTCAGTTAGAGAGATCAGTTTACCCTGACGGAACATCCAGATGTGTGTATTACCAATGTTCATTACACGGAGGGTATCACCTTCGATGATGACCATCGACATGGAAACACGGATCTTCGCACCATTATGCTTGATCGATTCGTTACATACGGTGTTATTCAGAACATTTACGACCTGATTCGTAAAGCTCTCATAATCCAGAACACTCATCTGCTGTGTAGCAGCGGTGATCTCCTGCATCTTAGCCAGAACAGCCTGAAGCGTCATGGCAGCGAGCGTATCATCTCCCTGAGCGGAAAACAGAGCACAGATCTGGATCGGCGCGGTAGACTTAGCAGAACGCACATAGGAAGAACTGAACTCTTCCGGCAGACGGTAAAGGCTGTGGAAATATACGTTTTCCTGGTTCTTACCCAGGACCTGATTAGTTTCGCATACAACTGCGGACGAAGTCTTACTCATGTTACTCTTCCTCCCAGATGAATTTATGCAGATCCTTAAGTTGTTGATCCCAGTCAACGATCATCATCCACGGATTATCCTGAACCCGGAACATGCCGTCAGCCGGTGCACGATACTCTCTTGTATCATCGATAACGTCGATAGCATCCATAGCGACACGCATGATATCCATAGCATTCATATTTGTCTCAAACATTCCGGCAGAATCTTCAAGAAGTGCGATCTTCTCAAGTTTTCCGTAGGAAGCGACCTTATTCATAAGTGCAAGCGCAAGAGTACGCTGACGGCCGGAACGGACATAGTCAGAGTCAAGGCTTCTGATTCTGGCCCAGGAAGTCGCCTGAATACCATTCAGAGTCTGCTTTCCCTCATGGGTAAGCATCGGAACATTCTTTCCAAGGAGTTCATTCTCCTCGGCGATGTTCTGATTGGCATACTTGACCTCACCGGCTGTAACGTCGATCTCAACGCCTCCGACCATATCGATGATTCCGGAAGAACTACCAAAGTCAAGCATGACAAAGCGCTGGATATCCAGACCGAAGTTGTCATTGATCGTATTGATCAGAAGTCCTACACCACCATAAGCGTATGAATGTGTGAGCTTATCGGTCGCAGATCTTCCCTCGATCTTCACGCCTGTGTCACGCATAAGAGAGATCATCTTTACACAGTCTCTTCTCTTATCGATGGAAACGACCAGGATCGCGTCCGCACGGCAGTTGACATCATTTGTACCACGAGAATCGACACCAAATACGAGGATATTCTCGACTTTGCTGTCCTTCTGAGCGACTTTCTTGATCGGATACTTCTTGTTGACGTAAACACGTGTGTGTCCGCCCTCTGCCCAGGAAGACGCAACATCGCCTGAATCCAGATCGATGTCATCAAGATTATCGAATTCAATGGTCTCATACTGGCTCTTGCTGACAAAAGGAGTATTAACGAAGCCAACAGCGCCAAGCTGTTTATAAACATAAATGATCATTCCGGTTCCCAGGCCAAGGAGGGCACAAAGGATAAAGCACAGGACCTTGATCACGATCCTGACCTTAGACTTCTTGGGAGCCTTTTTGTTAGAACCGGCATCCGCACGGTCATAAGTATTAGAAGACATATATTTTCCCTTTCTTAACATGCTACATATTAACCGATTTCATTACACTTTTCAATGTTGTGCTTGATATTTGGCATGTTATGTTACAATAGACATATATTTAGAACAAGGAGCAGAAAAATGAAAAAGCACATCTTGAAATTAGCGGCTCTTTCGATGTCACTAATGCTTTTCTCTTCACCTCTCATCGCTTGCGGTAAGAAAGAACAGGAGACCGTAAGTTACGAGACCTGGTGGACTTCATCCGACACTGAATCTTCAGCTGAGGAATCAACACAACCTACATCAGCACCTTCTACGGCAGCATCGTCCGAGACATCCGAGACTACACCTGAAAACATCGCTATCAACCCATTTACCGGTCTTTACGAGATGGATAAAGCGAATGTCGGCAAAAGAGGCATCGGAATTACCATCAATAACTGTAAAGTAGCTAATCCGCAGCGCGGAACCACTGAAGCCTCTGTTATCTTCGAGTATGAGACAGAAGGCGGTCAGACAAGACTTCTCTGCATGTATCCTGACATCTCCAAAGTACCGCTCGTAGGTGCCGTAAGAAGCGGCCGTGTTGGTGCTTCGGACATGTGCGCAGGTACCGGCGCGATCTTCGTATGCTGGGGTGCAGACTACACAGCCGTTCCGGCTCATGTTAAGAACAACAAGATCGACTGGATGGATCTCAACGATTACATTTACGATTCTCTCCGCGGCCATGATGCTGACGAAGTTCCGGAAGGACGCTTCTGCTGGAGAGACCGTGAATGGATGAACCAGCCCGGTCATCGTACAGGCGTTGAGCACTGTGGTGTTACACGTGGTGACTTTATCCTTAAGGCAACCGAGAAGTTTAAGATCGATACCAACGGTACTATGCCGACCATGTTCAACTTCGTTGAAACAGGTACTGCTAAGATGACCGATCCGGTCGACTGCACAGAGATCAATGTATACTTCTCCGGCACAAACGATGACGGACTGTTCGTATACAATGCCGCTGAAGGCGTTTACTACAAGAGCCAGTACAATGGTGAGCCCCAGATGGACTGCAATGTTGATAAGCAGATCAGCTTCACCAATGTATTCGTTCTCTTCGTACCGATCAATGCTCGTCCGAACGACAGCAGTTCCGAGCGTCATAAGGATATCCACTTCGAAGAAGGCGGATCCGGTTATTACGTTTCTAACGGTAAGCTGGAGAACATCACCTGGACAAAGCCCACACCGAACGACCAGATCAAGTGCTTTGACAGCAATGGCAAAGAGATCGAAGTCAATGCCGGTAAGTCCTACATCTGCGTAGTTGATACAGACTATGCGAAGAAGACCACATACAAGTGATCGAAGAGAAAAACAAGCAAATCAAAAAGGAGCGGATAACCGCTCCTTTTTCTTTGCAATAAAACCTGTTAAGATCAGCTCTTTATAAGTCCTGTAAGCTCCGCATAAGTCAGAGGACGGATAATGACCTCATCTTTAGTCTCCTCGAGTTTATAGGGATCGAGCTGTTTCAGTGCTTTGTCATAAGGAAGCGTACCGATGATCTTCTTATCTGTCGAACTGATAAGAAGCAGGATAAAGCGGTCTGTTTCCTCATAGAAATCATGGGGCTTCTTAAGAAGTCTCGTCGCAATACCTTCATTCAGAGAGAAAGAACCGGCAGGATTGCCGTTACTGTCACTGAGGTAATTGTATGACGGTGTATAAGCGTTATTCCATAACGGAGACTGGTTGATCTCCTTCTCATTATCTTTCTTACGGTCAAAAAAGCCCATCTATCACATCTCCTCTATGTGTGTTTCCTGCGGAATGATCATCACATTCATCTTCTTATTCTTCACGTATACGTAGATAGATACCACAATACGGATGATCAGCATGACAACGACCGCGCCGCAAAGATCAAGGAAAACATCGAACAGACTCGAAGATCTGCCTTCAACGAAGATCTGATGATACTCATCAGCAGATGCGGATAAAGCCGTGATCCAAAGCGATACAGCGATATACACCTCATTATCGTTTTTAAACTTATCAAGGAAATTCATTTCCGGCTGAATTACACGAGCCTGGACATGATTCGTCGCGAACATCGCGATATATGCAAGTACCGAAAGGACTGTAAACTCAAAGATATGAGCGCAGCTTCTTACTACATTCTCGCTTACAGTAACATGGAAAACATCGTAGATCCGCTCGATAAGGTGCTGGGAACGGAGTGAGGAAGCATCTGCTGTCTCTGCCGAGAGGGAAAAGATCACAGCGAGCCATCCGATCACCAGTATCCACATGATGAACGCAAAAAAGAAATATAAGGGATGAAATGTCGCTTTCTTCTTTTCCTGTGTCAGTCCCATCCTGCACATCTCCTACGGAATATCATGTAAAGTATACTACATTTATTGGAACTTCTCAAAATTATTAGTGAAGTGAAAAGATCATGAACGGTTTCTCTGATCCTTCATAGCGCGGTCAATGTCACGTTTGGCGGTCTTCTCCGCAGCTGAATCACGTTTGTCGAAGTTCTTCTTACCTCTTGCCAGGCCGATCTCAAACTTTACTTTCCCATCCTTAAAGTAGCACTTAGTAGGAACGATCGTCAGTCCATCCTGCTTTACCGTAGAGAACAAACGGATGATCTCACTCTTATGCATCAGAAGCTTTCTGGTCCTCATCGGATCCAGATTAAAGCGGTTTCCCTGTTCATATGGGCTGATATGCACACCGATCAGGAAGATCTCACCTTCCTTGACCTGAACATAGCTGTCCTTAAGATTTACTTTTCCGGCTCGAAGCGACTTAACTTCCGTACCGGAAAGCACTATACCCGCTTCAAACTTCTCATCGATAAAATAGTCATGGAAAGCCTTCCGGTTCTCCGCTATGACCTTGATACCTTTCTTAATTGCCATATTCTCCTCCTAATTCAAGTGAAGGATATGCATTCATATCCATTCCGTCTCTGACACCGCGACGGAAATCGTAGTAGCCGGCAGATGCGATCATAGCAGCATTATCAGTGCAATACGCCATTTTCGGCAGGCAAAGATCGCATTTCCTGCGGGAAGCCAGGTCAGTGATCTTCTGTCTCAGGCAGGAATTCGCTGAAACACCGCCCGCCAGGCAGATCTTCTTCATGCCGGTAAGTTTGATCGCCTTATCAAGACGGTCAATGAGGATCGAACAGATCGCATCCTGATAAGAAGCGGCAAAATCATCGATCTTGACTTCTCCCCCGCTCTGACGGACCTGATTGATCGTATTAAGAGCCGCAGTCTTGATACCGCTGAAGGAAAAATCCAGTGAATCACTGATCTTCGGTGACGGAAAAGAATACGCGTTCGGATCTCCGGTCTTACTTGCCTTATCCAGCTTCGGTCCACCCGGGTAACCGAGACCGATCACACGGGCGATCTTATCAAAAGCCTCTCCTGCAGCATCATCGCGCGTACTACAGATACACTCCATATCCGAGTAATCCTTTACCAGAAGGATCTCACTATGACCGCCGGAAACTACCAGGCAGAGGAACGGCGGCTCCCAGGAGGGATCCGTCAGATAGTTCGCAGCGATATGACCCGCCATATGATTAACACCCACAAGAGGGATCTTCTTGACCTCGCAAAGTGCTTTTGCCGCAGAAACACCTACAAGAAGCGCTCCGACAAGGCCCGGACCCTTAGTTACGCAGACCGCGTCGAGTTCCTCATAGGAGACTCCTGCCTGCTTCATGGTCTCAGAGATAACGGGCACGATCGCCTCCACATGCATACGGGATGCGATCTCAGGAACGACACCGCCATACTGGCTGTGGAGATCTGCCTGGGACGCGATCATACTGGAACGTACGATGCGGCCATCTTCGATGAC
>DBYF01000073.1:0-2055 GCA_002310155.1 Mageeibacillus sp. UBA1193
TATTCAGGCTATTCAGATAAACTCCGGCGGATCGAAAACAAATCCGTTATCGAGAAGAAGGCCGATCAGAGTCTGGAAGTATCCCGGTACGAGTTCTTCCGTTTCATCGTGTGCGTGGATGATGATCAGGTGACTTCCGTCTTCATCTGAAAGAAGAGATTTTCCGAGTTCTTCATTCACTTCCGTCGTTCTCTTCAAGATGTCATCCATCGTCACGCCGCTGTCCGGACGGATCATGTATTCATCAAAATCGTATGTCCAGAAAGTGTCGATATCCTTATCCAGACCCATGTCCTTCCAGAACGCGTATGGAATCTGCGTGTCCTTTACTTTATGGAAACCGTGCGTGCGGAAATACTCCTGCAAAGCATCCTTATTCTCCCCTCCCTTATCTCCGTAAGGGAAGCGGAACGGACGGTATACTCTCTCCACGCCTGCGTCCTGATAGAGCTTATCCAGGATGGCTTCGTTCTTCTCGATCTCCTCTATCGCTTCTTCCATGGTGAGCTTGGAAAAGAACGGATGAGAGTAACTGTGGTTTCCGACGATGATACCGTTTTTCACCGCGTACAGAGCGTTCTCGTAGTGCTCTTGCACTCTCTGTCCCCACGCGAACATGATCGCGGGGATCTTCTTCTCGACAAGATAATCGACGATTGCGGGAGTGTTTTTCGAAGCGATATCATCTATCGTCAGGACTGCGTGTTTCATGTATATTTTCCTCCGAAGTTCAATGAAGTTTTATCAGGCAAGCAGGAATACCGAGAAAACCACGACACCAAAAACTAAGCCAAAAAGGTACATGGCTCCCAGCGCCTTGCACCACCAGTGCCTGGATCTGATCAGCCTTAAGCAGATTATTTCAAGAATCAGAAAAATGATCATCAAAACCAGAACAAAGATAGCGTGACCTGCACCGACCGTGTACTTAGAACCATCTATCTGGCCCTGCTTACCCCATTTCGTGATCAGGAAAATGATGAATTCAACCGTCATTATAAAAGCACTGGCGGCTACTATAATTCTGTTTACTGACTTACCTTTCATTCTGTCCCCCTGCAACCTTGCCCTGCTTCGATCCGTGTGTTAGTCACCATTTGTATTATACAGCTTAAAACAAAGTGGACTAATAGGCAAAATGTGCATATTAGTCCACTCTCGTATTACTCGAAGTTTTGAAAAACGCTCTTACTTCTTCTTGATCGGGATCCACAACTCGCAGATCAGTCCCGGACGGCCCTTTGCATCATCGAAGTAGAGCTCGTAGTCAGCCTCATCTACTGCCTCATATCCGCTCTGCGGGAGGAACTCCTTATAGAACTTCTCCCATGTCTCACCGATCACATCCGGTGTCTCACCGATGCAGTCGAATACGACATAGGTTCCGGGCTTTACATCCCAGATCTCAAAGCCCTTGCCTTCGAGTGCTTTTGCATCGAAATCGGGCGTATCCTCTTCGATCAGGATGCCGATGCCGTACTTAAATGTGGTCGCTCCTTCCGGTGCCGGTGTACAGAGACCATAGAGATCACGGTTGCCGTCTTCTTTTAACATCCAGATCGGTCCGAGCAGCTGGTTCTGGTTGCATTCTGCCCAGAAATCCGGGATCTCGTGGTTGTCATCGTCATTGATGATCTCCGTCTTAAATGTTCTTGTAAGTGCGATAAACTTCTTCGCTTCTGTTTGTACGATACGATAATCCATACTTTTACCTCCATCAACTGTGAGTCTGATACTCAGGGGGCTGAACAGTACGAGTTTGCCTGACTCTTCTCTGGCGGTCTTCGGTGCGACACCGTGGAATCTCGTGAACGCTTTTGTAAAGCTTTCCGGTGTCTCATAGCCGTACTTAAGCGCGATGTCCGTAATCTTACCATCGGTCTCGATGATCTCCTGTCCTGCCAGGGAAAGTCTTCTGTTTCGGATGTAAGCATTAGCCGTGATCCCCGTAAGAAAACTGAATGCTCTATGAAACTCGTATGCCGAAGTGTGCACGTGCTTCGCAACGTCTTCATAGTTGATCTCCTCAAGGAGATGGTCTTCCATATAGGTGAT
>DBYF01000073.1:2114-4916 GCA_002310155.1 Mageeibacillus sp. UBA1193
TCCTTCTTTGCGAAGTTCTGTCAGGTGGAAAACGCGATTGATGTCTTATCTAGATTATATCTTTTTTTCTTCGGAAATTAACGAGATAATATATTGGTGGTTATCCTTAAGTACAACCGAGGAGGATATAGAAGTGGAACGAAGAGAACAGGTGATCCTGACCAATATGTGTATGATCTACGACGGCACAAAAGTGCTGGTCGAAGAAAAAGTCGGAAAAGGCGCGGACGGGATCATCTTCCCCGGCGGTCATGTGGAAGAAAATGAAGCTATCGTTGATTCGGTCATCCGTGAGATGAAAGAAGAGACCGGACTTACGATCGAAAAACCGAAGCTTTGCGGAGTAAAAGAATGGCTCAACGAAGACGGTTCGCGCTATATCGTTTTCCTGTTTAAGACAGATCGTTTTTCAGGTGAACTCTCCTCTTCTTCCGAGGGAAAAGTCTTCTGGATGGAAAGAAGCGAAGTCCTGAAAGCCAACTGGATCTGGCAGATGGATGAGCTTCTGAAGATCATGGCAGACGGCGAGTATACAGAGCTGTATCTGGACCACGAACAGAACTGGACAGCGGTCTTGAAGTGACAAATACTGGAGTGCAAAATGGACAAAGACAAAATCAGCAAATTCATCAAAAAGCAGAAAGTCTCCTTCATCTGTTCAGTAGACGAAGAAGGCTTTCCAAACATAAAAGCGATGCTGAAACCGAGAAAGTGTGTTGGGCTTAAGGAGTTCTACTTCTCGACGAATACCTCTTCCATGCGTGTTAAGCAGTATCAGAATAATCCGAACGCAAGTATCTATTTCTACCACAAAGGACTCATCCGCTATGAGGGTGTCATGCTGACAGGTACGATGGAAGTTCTCACGGATCAGGAAACAAAAAACATGATCTGGAGAAAAGGAGATACTCTGTTTAATAAAAAGGGCGTAACAGATCCGGACTATTGTGTTCTGAAATTCACTGGCAAGTCAGGCAGGTATTACTGCGACCTCAAGACTGAAAGCTTTGAGGTGTAATTTCATCAAAGCACCATGATGATCGCGGCTACGGCCAGGATACCCACGAGTATCCCACAGATGCAAAGAAGGATCTTGGTTTTCTTGAGCTGCTTTTTATTCATGGTACCTGTGAGCTGACGCAGTTTGATCACACTCAGTACAGAATAAATAAATCCGATCACTACGAGAAAAGCAGCCATACCCTGAAACGCACCATGCACCCGATCCAGATGGAACACGATAATGATCCCGATCAAAGCGAAAAAGAGAACCACCCCTGCGACATATGTTTTGAGCGATTTGATCATCTGCTCTTTTTCTGCCTTGGTATAATCTGCTACCATGCCTAATGTTTCTTTCATGTCTTTATTCATTTCGTCACTCTTCCTTTCTCCGTTAAGAAGTTCACGGAGGTCTATGTCATAGAAATCAGCGAGTTCGATCATTACGCTGATATCCGGCATAGTGTTACCATTCTCCCATCTGGATATCGTTCTTGTAGATACATAGAATTTCTCCGCAAGCTGTTCCTGTGAGAGGTTCTTTTCTTTCCTCAATTCTTTGAGAAGTGTACCGATCTTTACCTGATCCATTGTGGCCTCCTTTCGGGAAAATGGTATCAACACCACCCTGAAACTACCACGACATAGAGTGACGGATGCCGTGATTTCAGTACCCGACAGGGTGTGTCTGGTTATATTTTAGCATACAGACACCGCGTTCCTGAGCAACAAAGTGAATACAGGTCACCTATTCGATCTTTTCATGTACTTGGCGCGGATCGAGTTTTCTTCGTTACGGATATCCTTAAGGATCTCTTCTTTCTCTTTCTGAAGTTTATAGATCCTCTCGAACTGATCGTCCATCTCCGATTTCTTGATCTTGACCAGCTTAGGATTCACCTTCTCTGCGCGGTTACGGATCAGGAAACTGATCCCCATGACCAGCAGGATCAAAAAGATGATCGCATACATGATCCCGACCACTTTCAGCAGTGTATTAAAGTCTGATTTGTTCTTGATAAACTTCTCGTTACTCTCATCCTCACGACCGAAAAGCACAGGAAAGAAGACCAGCAGAGGCGTGATCAGCAGTGCAACGATCATGGAACGATCTTTCTTCTCCTTCACATACGGTATGTGTTTTTCTCTCTCGATACGGCCTTTGACATACTGCTCCGCCATCTTAAGATCCTTCTGGCTATCGCGGAGGTCCTCTTCCGCTTTGAAGATCTGGCGCATTTTTTCACAGTAATCAAGGATATTACGCGGGATCTTACTCTTTGGAAGCGCTTCCTTGAACGTAACCAGAAAATCATGTGTCGAGATCATATTCAGATACTCCAGGCTCTGAAGTTTCTCGGACTGCACCAGGGTCTCTTCGACGGTATCACACTCAAAATCCTGCGCGTAGGCGTGAAGGATCACATACGGATCGGTCTTAGTATTAACTGTTTTCGGGTCAGATGGTGCCTCCATTCTTCTTTCCGGAACGACCGGCTTGTCTAAGGATTTCTTCGTATCCTGAACACGGTTTCCCTTGGGGGCAGGCATCTCAAGTGCTTCCGTGTAGGGACGCTTCTTCTGCGTGGCGGGAGCTGCCGGTTTGAACGGAGATGCCGGAACTGTCTTTTTCGGGATGACGGGAGCCGCCACTGCCGGAGTGTCGGAGGCGGGTTTCGGCTGAACTTCGGAAACGGGCTTCGCCGGAGCATCCGTCACGGGTGCTGCGGGCGCGGATACGGAAACATACGGATCTTTATCCGCGCGCACTGACCTTCCACACTCGGTACAAACGAAGCG
>DBYF01000073.1:4934-16793 GCA_002310155.1 Mageeibacillus sp. UBA1193
CGCAGGAAGGACACATTCTTACTTCACTCATAATCAACCTCGATCCCCATCTCATCTATAGCATGAAGTCCGACGCGGTTTATGTCAAGCAAAGCCGGGGCGGAATAGGAGCGGGTAACAATGTGACAAATGCAGGTTTTCCAGCAGTTGCAACTGGCAGTTGACACATTTCCAAGCCGGCTTGATAGTGCGCAATCGGCCTGTCTGCTATAGTCAGGTCAATCAAGCAGACGCGTCGTCTTGAGAGAAGCAAACACACGAAAACTGATATAATGAATGAAGTGAGGTTAGTGATATGATCCTGGCAGAAAAGATAATGGAAGAAAGAAAAAAGAACGGCTGGTCGCAGGAAGAGCTCGCCGAGAAACTTGGTGTCTCCCGTCAGTCCGTCAGCAAGTGGGAGAGCGCCCAGTCGGTCCCTGATCTGCAGAGAATCCTTGAGATGAGCAGGATCTTCAATGTAACAACGGATTATCTCCTGAAAGATGAAGTTGAGAATCAGCCAGCCGTCCAGGCCACGGAAGATTCGGGAAAAGAACTCCGCCGCCTGTCGATGGAAGAGGCGAATGCCTTCCTCTCCGATAATCAGAGATTCGCGGGGAAGATCGCCACGGGATGCATGATCTGCGTCCTCTGTCCCATTCCGCTTCTTATCATCATGGCCCTTCAGAAGGCGGAAGTACTCGCCCTGTCTGAAGACTCAGCGGGCGCCATCGGCGTGATCGCACTTCTTGCAGTCGTCGCGGTCTCCCTGATCTTTATCCTCCCCGCGGCTTTAAGCACCGGAAAATGGGATTGGCTGGAAAAAGAAGTCTTTGATACCGAATACGGTGTCGATGGTCTGGTAAAGTCCAGATCCGAAAAGCATAAGAAGCACTTCGTCCGTGCCATCACCGGCGGCACACTCTTTGCTATCGGCGGCGTGATCGCACTGCTTCTGGGTGCCTTTATCGACACGAATAACACACCCCTTCACATGGGATTGTGCTGTGTCCTTCTCGCCTGTATGGCCATTGCCGCGTTCCTGATCATCAACGCGGGCATCATCTCGGACGGCTATTCCAAGCTGCTTCAGGAAGGCGACTACAGCAAAGAAGAAAAGAGCAACACTCTTCTTAAGGCCATCACGCCTGTATACTGGACAGTCGTTACCGCCATCTTCCTCGGGTGGAGTTTCCTTTCCGACAGATGGGATATCACCTGGATCGTGTGGGTGATCGCCGGCGTCCTCTACGGAGGCTTAAGTGCGATCCTCCGTGAACTGCATAAGAACAAGATGAAATAATCATCGGAGGAATCACAGATGGAGTTTTACGCGGAACTGCGCCTTCGGGGCGATGAGTATAACGACGGATACGGCAACGGAATGACGTTGTCCGGAAGTGAGACCGTACGAAGCCTCGAAGAAGTTTCAAAGACAGAAAATGAAACTGTTTTCAAGACGAAGAAAGGGCATACTCTGCGTGTACTCCATGAGAAAAAAGGAGATGTCACCATCTGCCGCAGCATCTTTGAAAACACATCATCCGAAGATGCCGTGATCGAGCTCCTGTCCAGTTTCGCGATCCGTGATCTCGATGCTGACCGGATGCACCGTGCAACCTCTTTCTGGAGCGCAGAAGGAAAACTCCTCTCGCAGGATCTTGTGGAACTGAACATGGAAAAGTCATGGGCCAACCATGGCTTCCGTATCGAGAAATTCGGACAGGCAGGAAGTATGCCTGTCCGTAAATACTTCCCGTTTATCGTGATGGAAAATACGAGGACCGGTACCTTTACCGGTGTGCAGCTCTACCTGGCCTCGAGCTGGCAGATCGAAGTGATCCGAAATAAAGAACTGGTTTCCCTTCACGGCGGTATCGCTGACCGGGATTACGGACAGTGGTTCAGGACAGTCCGTCCCGGCGAAGTCTTCGAGAGTCCGAAGGCTGTTGTTGCCGAGGGTACTTCCCTTCTCGAAGTCTGTGACAAACTGGTAAAAGCACAGTCACCGCGCATCGCATCTCCCGATAAAGATCTTCCGGTGATCTTCAATGAATACTGCACCACCTGGGGTTCACCATCTTTCGAAAATCTCGAGAAAACGGCTAAACGGATCGAGGGCAGCGGCATCCGCTATCTCGTGATCGACTGCGGCTGGTATAAGAAGACGGACGATGAGAACTGGTTCGTCACCGCAGGCGACTGGAACCCGAGTCAGGTGCTTTTCCCTGACGGGATCAAGGCAGCGACCGACATGATCAGAAGCCACGGTTTTATCCCCGGTATCTGGTTTGAGATGGAGAACTGCGGCAAAGAATCGGAAACCTACCAGAGAACGGAACTTCTACAGACACGTGACGGGTTCCCGGTCACGGTAGGTACGCGCCGTTTCCTCGACTTCCGCAAGAAAGAGGTCTGGGATTACCTGGATGAAAAGGTATTAAAACTCCTGAAAGATAACGGATTCGGATATCTGAAGGTGGACTATAACGAGAACATGGGCGCCGGTGTCGACGGCGAAGAGAGCTATGGCGAGGGCGTCCGTCAGTCAGTGCTCCGAAGCCAGGATTACTTCCGCCACCTGTCCGATGAGATCCCGGATCTCGTGATCGAGAACTGCGCCAGCGGCGGCCACCGTCTCGAGCCTTCCATGATGGAGCTCGTATCTCAGGCAAGTTTCTCCGACGCGCACGAGTGCACTACGATCCCCCTGATCGCGGCAAACCTCCATCGCCTGATCCGTCCGGAGCAGAGCCAGATCTGGGCTGTGCTCCGTGAGAAGGATTCGAAAGACCGCATCCTTTATACTCTGACAGCTGCCTTCCTCGGACGGCTCTGTCTCTCCGGTGAAGTCTTTGATCTGTCTGAAGAGCAGTGGGATCTCGCCCTCGAGGGGATCAGGTTCTATCAGAAAGTGAGCCACATCATCCGTGACGGTATAACGACCGCCATCGAAACTCCGCTTCAGGACTATACGAGACCGATGGGATATCAGGCTGTGCTCCGTGAGTGCGAAAAGGAAGCCCTCCTGATCGTGCATACATTTGAGGGTGGCGCAGACCCGGACCTCACTTCCCTTCTTTCCGGATGGAAAGTGAAGGAAAGCTTCGGCTCAGATCTTACATCGGATTTTCAGGGAAAAGTATTCCTGCTGGAAAAATAATCCCGGCAGGAATTTCTTCTACTTAATCATCTGTACTTTCTTTCAGGATGCGCTTCGTAGTACTCTTTCTTCGTCTCGTACATCCTCTCATCCGCGATATGCATCGCCGTACGGATATCCTCACCCTCCTGAACGATATACGTTCCGACAGAAAGATGGACGTTCGACTCTTCTGAGATCTGTTCGAGATGTGCAAGCTTCTGTTCCAGTGCTTTTTCATCCGTATCGGGCGAAATGATCATGAACTCGTCGCCGCCGGCGCGGTAGATCTTGCCTTCCGGGAAAGCACCTTTCAGGACATTCGCTGCTTTACGGAGAAGATTATCTCCTTTATCATGACCGCTCTCGTCGTTCACTCTCTTAAGGCCGTTAAGATCAATGAACAGCATCGCGTACGGATTTGCGATCTTCGTCTTGCCGGAAATGATATCACTGACGGTATTGTTCATCGCGTTACGGTTCATAACACCGGTCAGCATATCCATCGTACCCATCAGCTCCAGCTTCATAAGAAGATTCTGGTTAGCGATCTTTCCTCCGCGGAACCGCAATATCACGTTTTTATTCTACCATGTCAGAAAAGGCGAATTGCGACTTATCATCTGATATCTTGTAAACATCTGCTTTCTCTATTAATGAATTCTTCAATGTATATTAACAATGCAGGCAATATGCGAAAAGCACCGAGTGCTATAATCGCACTATGGAGATGAATTATACATTTTTTTACATAGAGGCGAATGTGGTATGCATCATCATCTTTTTCATGATGCTTATGAGAGATTTGGGCACTGTCGGCCGACAGGCCAAGCAGATCCTCTTCCTCATCACGATGATCAGCCATATGCTGTACTTTACCAGTGATATCCTGTGGGTGCTGATCATGGCAGACTACATTCCCCATACCGCGTTTTCGGCAGCCTGTGTCAATATCTCGAATGCCGTGTTTCTCAGCGCCATCACATCATGCTGGTTCGTGTATGTCGAACTGTCCCAGGGAGAGGAATATATCACAAATCCTAAAGCCAGGCTGATCGCAATGATCCCGGCGATGGTCGAAGTTGTCGCCATGCTCTTCCTTTTCACTTTCTTCCCGCATCTCATGATCGACGAGAACAGAGAAATGACGTACATCTACTACATCGTCTTCATCAGCATCCCCGTGCTTTATATCTGCGTCAGTGGCGGAAGATCATTCGCCCGTGCTCTCCGGAAAGAAAACTTCGCGGTAAGAGGACAGTATCTTGTCTGCGCGATCTACCCGGTCATCATTTCCATATTCGGCGTATGGCAGACCATGTGGCTGAATGCTCCCCTGTTCTGCTTCGGATGTACGATCATCATGCTGTATGTCTACATCATCTCCCTGAATGACCAGGTATCGATCGACGAGCTGACGAAGCTTAACAACAGGACCCAGCTCAAGAAATACATCGTTAGTGAACATTCCAGACAGGGTTCCGATAAGGTCGTCCGCTATATTCTTATGATGGACCTGAACAAATTCAAGTATATCAACGACCAGTTCGGACATATCGAGGGAGACCGCGCGCTGAAGCGGACTGCAGACGCACTCAGATCAGCCTGCGGAAGTAACCCGTTAAGATCTTTCATCGCAAGATATGGCGGCGACGAATTCATCGTCATCGCCAAGACGGAGAACGAGGATCAGATCATCGAACTGAGCAGGAGCATTAAGGAAAAGATCGTCCAGCTGAACGAAGAATCCGGATCCAAATATGAGCTCACCGCCAGCATAGGATATGCCAGCTACAGCAGCAGTGAGATCGCTGATTTCCAGGCAGCACTGGCCAAAGCGGATGAAGAACTCTATAAAGATAAAGCGAAAAGAAAGCAGGCTGAAAAAGCGGCTGTCTCCTAAACGGTTCCCTTACACCGTGTAACCGGGTTCTTTGTAAAGGACATCCTTGTCGGCCATGATCTGTCCGTCATAGACATTTTTCCAGTCGGCCTGATCTACTTCTTTGATGGCTACAGATACGGATGATAAATTGCATCCGAGAGCTTCAGCAACGACCTCCGCGACCTTATCGGCGCAATTCTGCTTCACTTCTTCCGTTCTTCCCGGATAACATTTGATCTCTACATGTGGCATATGATATACCTCCCTAAGTGTTTTATTATCACACAGCGAATATCTGCTGTTCCAGCTGATCGATCCGCTTGATCAGATCGACCTGTCGTGCCTTGAGTTCTGCTTCATTTCTGCCCTGATACTGAATATCCTGAAGTGCTTTTCCCAGCGCCGTCTTCGGTTCGGAACTCCTGGACAGAAGCTCTTCACTTGCTCCCAGAAAAGATTTCTCTTCAGAGCTCTCTTTCTTCTTTCTGCCAAACAGTTTGCCGGTAAATCCATCCGCCCTCATTCCGCCACCCTCGGTGGAAATAAGAAGATCGCTCATGTCCTTATTGATATTCTTGGAAACAACGCCCTGGCAATCCGGGTTCGGAACCCACACACCATTCACGTAGTATTCGTTTTCACGCATTGCCTCGTAATCCGAAACCAGATTCTCGATGGCCGTCGTATCCTGACATTTATCGCTTTCGCCGGTCGCACGCATTCTCTCCATGTTATGCTCTTCTTCTGCATCCATCTTCGCGAAAGCTGAGAGGCTCTGAGTCGGGCGGGCGTTCCTGATCCTGTCCGTATCGGGAGAGATCTCGATCGCGATCGCGCAGTATTCGATGATGTCATCCACATACTCCGAGAGCTCTTCGCGCACCGTTTTCCATTCGGAATCCTCCGCGATCTTCTGAAGCTTCATCACACTTTTCGAATTACTGATAAGAAGCTCGGAAGTCGACGATACTTTATATCCGCAGAGCATCTTCAGTATCGCGGCTCTCGCGGTCTGCTGTTTATTTCTCTTCAATTCGGTGATGAGATTCATCGCTTCGTAGTACTGTCCGTTACGGATCGCTTCAAGTGCTTTTGCCACGGACTCATAACCGGGTTCATTCACCATATTAGAAGCAGCATAGTTTTCCATCGTGACCTCCAAAAGATACTGATCGATTATCTGATCGCGCCTTCGATGAACCGGTCGAACATCTCACTTAAGTGATCGACTTTCGCATCGACATCCTCTTCCATGTCATCCCAGATATACTCCAGGAAAAATCCGATAAACGCGTAGGTATAGAACCTCGCGATCTCGCGGATCTTCTTCTCGGATACATTCTTCCCTTCCGCTTTTTTCCTTACGTAACTGATGAATACTTTGTCCGTGATCTCGAAGATATAATGCTCGAGCTGTTCACGGGAAAGTGAGTCAAAGATATGATGGATCAGTCTCGGGTTGTCGTGGCACATGCGGAAGAAGATCTTGATCCTCTTCTGCCATCCGGCATACTCATCTTCGTCCTTTCGGATCACGCGAAGCTTCATGCCGAACCACTCATTAAGAAGTGCATATTTGTCGCAGTAGTGATAGTAGAACGTGTTAGGACTGATACCGGATCTTTTGACGAGTGCGGATACTGTGATCTTATCGAAAGCCATCTCTTCGAGCATCTCTTCAAAAGCGCTCATGATCGCTCCCTTGGTAAGTAGTGCCATCTCTTCTTCCTCCGTTCTTTTCCCTATCAAGAATGATACCACATTTTTCGCCATAAACCGCCTGTTTTTCAGTATTTGCGCAATTATCCCGATTTATACTATTTTTCACAGTTTCAGATCATTCCTCAAAATCGTAGAGTTCGCTGATCTTGCCCGTTCCTGTTTGCCCCTGATTTGATTACACTTTTACTCGAAATCAAGGTTGAAGGAAGTATTTTCATGGAAACAAGAAGAGTCGTGATTACAGGACAGGGCGCGATCACTCCGCTGGGAAATAGTGTAGAGGCATTCTGGACCGGTCTGAAAGAAGGCAGGAACGGTATCGCTCCGATCACGAAGGTAGATGTTTCCGATTCTCCCATCAAGCTCGCCGGCGAAGTCAAAGGCTTCGATCCGAGAGATTATATGGATTTCAAATCCGCCAAGAGAATGGAGCTCTTCTCGCAGTACGCGGTCGCCGCGACCAGAGAGGCTCTCCTGGATTCCGGTCTGGATCTCACGCGTGAAGATCCGTTCCGTCTGGGAGTCATCGTCGGCTGTGGTATCGGCGCCATGCAGAAGCATGAGCTCGAGATCCCGAAGTTCTTAAGCGGCGCGAAGACTGACCCGCTCTATATCCCGCTCGTTATTACGAATATGGCCTCTGCCAATATCGCGATCCAGTTCGGCCTCAAGGGCAAGAACATGGACATCTCTACCGCCTGCGCCACCGGCAGTCACTGCATCGGTGAAGCGTATAACTCGATCCGTCTCGGTGAAGCCGATGTGATCGTCGCGGGCGGGACCGAGGCTGCGATCACAAGTTCAGCTATCCGCGGTTTTTCCGCTCTAAAAGCACTCTCCACCTGTTCCGATCCGGAAATTGCCTGCCGTCCTTTTGATAAGGAACGCGATGGCTTCGTTCTCGGAGAAGGAGCCGGAATCTTAATTCTTGAAGAATATGCGCATGCCGTAAAAAGGAATGCGAATATCCTTGCCGAGGTCGTGGGCTATGGTGTAACCAACGATGCTTATCACATAACTTCCCCAACCCCCGATGGCAGCGGCGCCGGAATGGCGATGAAGATCGCCATGAGGCAGGCGGGACTCCTCCCTGCCGCAATTGATTACATCAATGCCCACGGAACCTCGACTCATTTAAATGACCTCTATGAGACCCGCGCGATCAAGTACGCGATGGGAGATGATGCGGAGAAAGTCTCCATCAACTCCACCAAGTCCATGACGGGACACCTCCTCGGAGGTGCCGGCGCCATCGAGGCGATCGTATGCATCTGCGCGATCAACGAGAATTTCATCCACCTGACGAGAAACTCCCATGCCGGCGAGGACGAACTGGACCTGGATTACACATTCAGCCAGGGCAAAAAGCGTCAGGTACGCTATGCGATGAGCAACTCTCTCGGCTTCGGCGGACACAACGCTGCCCTTCTCTTTAAGAAAGCAAACTGATCCTTTCCCTTTCACTCCGTGGGGATAGTTCTTTTCCTTAGCCCATACCGGAAGTAGAAAAGAAAATCTCCCATTAGTATTAACAGTCTGTTTCCATACGAGTGCTTTTCCAGTATCATAAGGACAGAAAGCATCGAAAGGGGCACAGCAGACATGGAACTCAAGCTCGCTGAAAACATTAAAAGATTGA
Source organism: Mageeibacillus sp. UBA1193 (assembly GCA_002310155.1). Taxonomy (GTDB): domain Bacteria; phylum Bacillota; class Clostridia; order Saccharofermentanales; family Saccharofermentanaceae; genus Scatonaster. The sequence goes on from DBYF01000073.1 coordinate 13,305, forward strand.
GAAAAGATAAGGGTCTGACGCAGGAAGCACTCGCGGACGCACTCGGCGTAACCGTCGGCGCGGTCTATAAGTGGGAAGCAGATCTTTCGAACCCGGAGCTCACGATGCTCGTCAAGCTGGCAGATCTCTTCGACACATCTGTGGATGCGCTCCTCGGATATGAAGTCTCGGATAACCGGCGTCAAGTGATCATCGACCGTATCTACGCAGACACAGCCAAGAAAGATAAGAAGGCGATCGAGGAAGCAGAGATGGCGCTGGCCAAATACCCGAATGATTACTGGGTGACCACAGCGGCAGCGAACGCCTACTCATCTTTCGGTCTGGAAGAGCAGGGCTGGGATAAGAGCATGCTCCGCAAAGCGATCACCCTCTTTGAGAAGGCTTCCCGTATCGTCCCGCATGATGCGGATCCGAGATACGGCAAACTGATGGTCCTGGGAAACATCGCGACACTGTACTATTTTCTCAATGAAAAAGACAAGGCCCTCGACATGCTGAATAAACATAATGAAGTAGGTGTTTTTGAATCCAGGATCGCATCAATGATGACGATGAAAGGCGACACGGGCGAAGCCTGCCGGAGAAGGATCATCAACAGTTTCTGGGACTCGACTTCCAACATCATCAACACGACGTACGCACTTTTGCTGTTCTACAAGAACCGTGGCGACATGACCCGCCTCAAGACAGTTGCCCACTGGGGCATCGAGTATATCAGCAGCATCAGAAAGAATGAAGATCCCTGTTTCCTCGATAAACAGATCGCCACGTTTACCGCAACGGAAAGCTATGCCTACTTAAAGAGCGGAGATCCGGACAAGGCCATGGAGCTTCTGAAAGAAGCAAAAGCTGTGGCGGACCGCTATGACCAGGCACCCAACTACAGTATCGATATCGTCAAACTCTTCGATAATGACCGCGAGGGTAGTCTGGTCGATATACTCGGTAAAACCGCCGCGGAATCCATGGAGAAACTGATCGGGATCATCGGCGACAAGAAGTTCACTTCCATGTGGAGAAGCCTCAACAAATAAGGAGATAGAAAAATGAAAACGAAAAACTTGTATGTGGAACTGAAAAGTCAGTTCCATAAGGATAACCACTTCTTTTTTGCACTCGCGGTAGCAGGATCTCTCCTCTCCGGACTGATCTGCCTCTGTGTCTCCTGGCTCACCGGAGAACTCATCGATACCGCCTCCGGGATCGGCTCCCGCAGCCTTAAGGAACTCGCACTCATCACAGTCGCCATGACGGGATTCTTTTTCTTCACCGCGTTCCTTACCTATGTCTCGCAGCCGAGATATATCATGAAGGCGGTCAGAAACTATAAGGAGACCCTTTTCAGAAAGCTGACGGAAAAGAACATCACTTCCTTCCGCTCGGAGAGCACTTCCACATATCTTTCGGCGCTGACGAACGACAGTGTCGCGATCGAGACCAACTACCTGGAGAAAGAGTTCCAGTTCATCAACCGCGTGACCTCCTTCATCGCGTCCATCTCCATGATGATCTTCTACTCCCCGATCCTGACACTGGTCGCAGTCGGCGTAACGATCCTGCCACTTACAGTATCCCTTCTCTCCGGCAAGAAACTTGCCGCTGAAGAAGTAACAGTCTCCGAGAGAAATAAGAGCTTCACAGCAACGATCAGCGACTGCCTGAACGGATTCTCCGTCGTGAAAAGCTTCCGCGCGGAAAAAGAGATCACCAATCTCTTCTCCGACGAAAACGGAAAACTGGAAAAGTCGAAACTCATCCGCAGAAAGCTCCTGATCCTGATCAGCACACTTGGCCAGTTCTCGGGTATGATCGCACAGATCAGTGTCTTCTTCGCAGGTGCTTATCTCGCTGTCTCCGGTAAGGGAATGACTGCAGGTACCGTCATCATGTTCGTAAACCTCATGAACTTCGTCATCCAGCCGGTCGCCGAGCTCCCGGGCCTTCTCGCAGCACGCCGTGCCTCAAGAGCACTCATCGGAAAGATCTCCGAATCCCTCGAGAAGAGTTCTTTTACCGGCGGAAAAGAAGAACTGGATTCGCTGGATCAGGGCATCTCCATGAAGAACATCTCCTTCTCTTACGAAGAAGGAAAAGAAGTTCTCCACGATGTATCCGTTGACTTCGAAGCAGGAAAATCCTACGCGATCGTCGGTGGATCCGGAAGCGGAAAATCCACACTCCTGAACCTTCTTCTGTCGGGTACTTGCGGTGCCGAGTACAGCGGTTCGATCCACTGGGATAACACGGATCTGAAGGATGCTTCTTCGGACTCTCTCTTCGACCAGGTATCCTCGATCGACCAGAACGTATTCGTATTCAATTCCTCGATCAGAGACAACATCACGATGTTCCGTGACTTCCCGGAAAACGAAGTAGATAACGCGATCTCCCGCGCCAACTTAAGTGAACTCATCAAAGAGCGTGGCAGCGACTATCTCTGCGGTGAAAACGGCGGCGGCCTGTCCGGTGGTGAGAAGCAGAGGATCTCGATCGCAAGAAGCCTTCTTAAGAAATCATCCGTCCTGCTGGCTGACGAGATCACGGCAGCGCTCGACGCACAGACATCCTACCGTGTCTCTTCCGATATTCTGGACCTGAACGGCATCACAAGGATCGTTGTTACACATGACCTCGAAGAGAGCCTCCTTAAGAGATATGACCGCATCCTGGTCATGAAGGACGGAAGACTCCAGGAGCAGGGAACTTTCGACGAACTGATGGCGAAGAAGGCATACTTCCATGCACTGTTCACAGTAGCGGATTAAGGAAAGATCACTCGATACTCTTCAAGGATTCGGTCATGTCGATCTTTCGGATCTTACCGCGCATCATGAGGTCGACCGCGAGCGAGAACAGCATGACTAGAAGAAGCGAGAACACATAGCTCTTCGGAAGGATCAGGATCTTATACGCGACGATATCCATCTTGATCTGCGCGATAACGAAACGGTGAAGGAATATGCCCATCGGGATACCGAATACGAAGCCAAAAAGGCAGAGGATGAAGTTCTCGCGGAAGACATAACTTCCCGTTTCGCTTCTTTTGAAGCCCAGGACCTTCAGCGTCGCGATCTCGCGTGTTCTCTCGGAGATGTTGATGTTATTCAGGTTGAACAGAACGATGAACGCGAGAAGCGCCGCACATACGATGATGAGGATCACGACATAGTCCATCTTCTCCATCGTCTCGGAAAAGTTCTTCCTTCCCTCGTCCATGATCGTCCACGCCTGGATATTCTCCGAGGAGCCGATCGCAGAACCGTATTCATATGACTTCCCGTCCGGTACGCGGACAAGCGCGCTGTTCGGTTCGTATTCTGTGCCAAAAGCACTGGTATATGTCTCGGTGTTCATGATGACATAGTGGTAGGTGTAGTTATCGAAGATGTATGCGATCGGGCAGGTAACGGTCCTTCCCTCTTCTCCGTAATCGAGCGTGATCGTATCACCGACAGAAAGTGAATTGCTCTCGGCAAGCTTCATGCT
>DBYF01000135.1:0-4992 GCA_002310155.1 Mageeibacillus sp. UBA1193
GCGGCTGCAGCACGGTTGTACATGTAAGGATCCTTAAGTGCTGTCTGATAGATGTAGATAGCGATCGTCTGGAGACCCAGCTTCTCTTTACCTTCACCGAAGAGCATCGGGATATCGAACATGGACAGACCACCGATCATAGATGTTACGAGTGTGAACAGCATGATCGGACGTACACTCGGAAGTGTGATGTTCCAGAACTTTCTCCATCTGCCTGCACCATCGATTTCAGCAGCTTCGAAAATTTCTGGGTTGATACCAATAACGGCAGCGATCAATGTGATCATGGTAGAACCATACCACTGCCAGCACTGGATGAATTCAACGATGCCTCGGGAAGCAATACCATTATCCAGGAAGAAGAAAGCCTTCTTGAAAATGCCGAGCTTAATGAGCATATCGTTGACCGGGTATCCTGCCGGATAACCAAACAGCGTACGGAACAGAATAGCGATCGTAGCTGCTGTAATAATATTAGGAAGATAGAATACTACCTTATAGAAGCCCATGCCCCTAACCTTAACACGGTTATCTGTAAACCATGCAGCAAGGAGAAGTGCGAGGGTCAACTGCGGGATAAAGTTGATAATCCAAATCTTCGCCGTATTTATCAAAGAAGCCAGGAAATAACTCATCTTTCCTGTAGCTCCTCTTGGCTTAAAGAGATACTTAAAGCTTGCAAGAGGATCCTTTGCGATTTTCAGCTTTGGTGGAATAATACCCTGCTGGTTCGTGAATGCGATCAGCAAAGTGTACATAATCGGGTAAAAAGTGAAAATAAGAAAAGCAACAAGAAATGGAATAGCAAACAGGTATCCGTATTTTGAATAATTAACGAGTTTTTTTCGTTTCAAAAATAACACCACCGTTCACATAAAATAAAGAAAGGAGGCGGCGAAATCCCTTTCGTCCGCCTCCGATTCTTTAATTGTTTACATCAAATCACTTGATGTGAGTTCTGTATCTTGGTCTAAATTAGATCTCGATACCCTTCTCAGCGCAAGCATCCTTGAAGTTGTTGATAGCTTCTTCCTTTGTGATCTTGCCACGAGCATAGTCACCAGCGTTATCTGTGAATGTGCCGTTCAGCTGATCGTCGAGAAGGCTCTTGCACTTAGAGGAAGCAAACTTTGTAGCTTCGATGAAGATCGGGAATGCATCCTGACCGCCGAGGAGAGCCATGTCGCCCTTAACCTTAGCAAGTACTGTAGAGGAAGCAACTGTATCCTTTGTGCCGTTGTCGTTCATAGCACCGGAAGCCCACAGATACTGGAGACCAGTCTCGGAGCAGTCAAGTGTTACCCACTCAACGAACTTAGAAAGGAATTCCTTCTTGTCAGCGTTCTCGATACCCTTCTTGTTAACGCAGAGCCAAGAACCGCCCCACCAGAAGCCTACCGGAGATTCGCATACACGCCAGTCACCCTTTGTGTTAGCGGAGTGATCACCCATTGTGTAGTTGATCAGCCATGCAGGTCCGAAGAAAGCGAATACCTTACGTGTTTCGTTTGTCTTAGGATCCTTGGACTCACCGTTCATAGCAGCGTACCAAGCATCGTTCCAGTTACCTGTCTCGTTGGTCCAGTTGTTATCATAAGCTTCCTTGATGAGGTCCATGTAAGCCTCTCTCTGCGGGTCGATGTTAACCTTACCGTCAACAACCCACGGAGTCTGAGCAGCCTTCTCAGCTACGTTCCAAAGGTCACCGAAGTCAGCGCATGCAGCATAGCCCTTATCCTTGAGCTGCTGAGCAGCCTTCTTGAATGTATCCCAAGAACCGGATCCGCCACCAACAGCCTTCTTTACTTCTGCCGGATCATCAGAACCGAATACTTCCTTAGCGATGGAAGCAGAGTAGATCATAGCACCACCAGTGCACTGATAGCAAAGAGCAACCAGCTTACCGTCTGTGTTAGTACCAAGATCGATTGTGTACTGAGCAATCTGAGCATCCTTCAGCTTACCATCAACGTTGTCGATGAAGTCAGCGTACGGAGCAGCGAGCTGGGACAGGTCACCCTGTGTGTAAGGCAGAATGTAGTCAGCCTCAGCAACATAGATGTCCGGAGCACCGTCGCCACCAGCTGTAAGAGCAGCGTTCAGCTTTGTAACGTAAGCTCCGCCTGTGTTAGCAGAAACCATAGCTGTTACCTTGTACTTGGAAGCCATATCCGGGTTGTCAGCCATGAAACGCTTAACCATGCCAGGAACCTCCGGGCTCATTGCGAACATGTTGATCTCGATGGAACCAGTACCATAGCTCTCAATAGCTGTAGTAACCTCAGTGGTTGTGTCCTCAGAGCTTTCCTCGCTCGATGCTTCAGAACTAGTGTCTGTAGCAGACTCGGAAGAGTCAGCCTGGGATGCTGTTGTATCGCCACCGTTGCCGGAAGTCTCAGACTCTTTCTTGTCATCAGACTTCTTACAACCAGCGAACATGCCAGCAGCCATTGTGAAGCAAAGAATACTTGCAATAACTTTTTTCATATCGTCCTCCTGATATTTGTAGATTTCCGACGAAATTTTCGCCCGATTTTTGTAACTACGAGTACATAATAACCATTGCAACGAGTTCTTTCTTTACATTTCTTGCGAATTGTACCCGGATTTGATAACGTTTATTGCTTTTTTGAGGGCGAAACGTTACGCGTTAACCTTTTCTCATCTTTCTTGGTATAATCTTTGTGTGCACATTCACGAAGAATGAAATCTGCCTTTTGAGGTTTATGAAATGAACGAGAATACTTTTAACTATAACAACCCTGCAATGCGGTTTTTGACCAATATTTTTAATATGTTCTGGGTTAATCTTTTATTCTTTTTCACTTGTATCCCGATCATAACTATCGGACCTTCCCTCTGCGCGCTCTACCGCGTTTGTCTGAAGATCATCAGCGGCGAGGATCCTATGGTGTACCAGACATACTTCACTGAATTCAAGAACAGTTTCAAAAAGGGCATGCTTCTCTGGATCATCGTTCTGGTTGCAGGATTCTTCTTCGGATACGAACTCTATCTTATTTATTTTTCCGATGCTATTCCGGATAGTCTTTCCTTCCTGCAGTATCCGGTATGGATCATGCTGCTTCTGGTCATCCAGATCTTCCTTTATGGTTTCGCGCTTATGTCCGTTTTCGAGAACTCTTTCAAGAACACTATCGTCAACTCGATCCTTCTCAGCATCAAGCACATTCCTTCAACGATCCTGATGATCGCGATCTGGCTCTTCACACCTCTTCTCGTTAACACATTCCCGCAGGCTTTCTACGGAGTCATCGGCTGCGAGCTTTTCTTCAACCTCGCGCTCCGCGTCTATATCTGCTCCGTATTCCTGCATAAGGCATTCGATCTGAAAAAGATCAAGGTCAGCAAAAGCGGTGTCGCATACGAGCAGTCCTATGACGACCTGATCGAGTACATCGATCCTGATGAAAAAGAAGGTGACAAGGACGAGGACGAAGAGGAATACGAACCGGACGAACTCGACGACATCGAAGAAGACGATGAAGATGGATCCGATGAGTATGAAGAAGATGATGATTCTGACGAAGAGGACGACGAAGACACCGACGAAGATGACGATGACGACGAAGAGTCTGAGTCAGATGAGGAAGAGGAAGAGAACTGATCCCTCTTAAAGAAGATAATTTCAGGAGAAGAAGAGATACTCCAGAAGGAGCCGCTCTTCTTCTTTTTTCTCGGAAAAATTGGAAAGCATGATGTAGTGTTTCTCTTCCGATCCGTTATAGACCGGCTCGAAGAACTCCATGCCTGTGATATTGATCGCCGCCGGATAGCTGGTTCCATCCTCGAGCTGCAGCTTGAAGATGATGCCGCGGTCCTCGAGTTCTTTTACCTGCTCCTCGGAAAGCACTTCCCTCAGATCACGGACGCCTTCTTTTCCGAAGTCCTTGATCGAACGGGAATTCGTAATGACTACATCAACTACATCACTGGTCAGAAGAGAGACCAGCTTCTGCATGCTGTTGGTCATATCCTGGCTGACGTTCAGTGAGTCTTCGTTAGTCGGATAGTGGTATGTGCAGTCCACACTGAACTTCTGACCGATGGACTCGGCATATTCATCGAAGACTGTATGGGATTCATATCTCGCGTTTACACAGGCGATCGTAAGATACGCCTTCTTGGTCGCTTTCAGATAGGAGTTAACGAAAGAAGCGATGATGGCGATAATGATCACCGGAATGATGATCCACCATTTGTAATATGTCCATATATGGATGACCGATTTCTTGAAACCCATTTCTTTCAGGTTCATTTTCGGTTTTTCCAGACTCGGATCAGGCATTTGTTACATCCTCTTTCATTTTTCTATCGATATGATATCAGAATCCTAAAAAAGTGCAAATCAGGCGCAAAGGCCTGAAAAAGCGCGAAACCGTTTTCGATTCCGCGCTCCCTATATAATACATTATTTATATATAGATATATAGTAAAATAATTTGATAAATAGTTCCTGTAAGAATCGAAACCGGTTTTCCTTATGACCTACAGGATCACTATCAAAAATCAGGCTTCCTCAGAAGTCTCCTCAGCACCATCTTTTGCCGGCAGGATCGCGAACTTGATGATGCAGTCGCAGGCAACCTCGTCACCTACCGAAGCGACACCGTGGCCCATGCCGACCGGACCACGAAGAGCGGTGATCTCAGTCTTTAAGGTCAGTACGTCACCCGGTACGACCGGACGCTTGAACTTGCATTTATCGATGCCGGCAAAGACCGCGATACGGCCCTTGAACTCCTCTTTGCAGAGGATCGCGACGGCACCTGTCTGGGCAAGAGCTTCGACCTGAAGGACACCCGGCATGATCGGCATCTCCGGGAAATGTCCCTGGAAATACGGCTCGTCATAGGTGATGCACTTTCTTCCGATCGCATACTCACCTTCTTTATAATCTTCGATCGCGTCCACCAGAAGGAACGGGGAACGGTGCGGAAGAATATCCATGATTTCTCTTGTGGTCAGTGC
>DBYF01000135.1:5029-13053 GCA_002310155.1 Mageeibacillus sp. UBA1193
TGCTTCATGATGATGGAAGCGTTGTGGCCTCCGAATCCGAGAGAGTTACTCATAGCATATTTTACATCCTGTTCGTAGGATGTGCCAAAGCAATAGTTGAGATCCATCTCTTCTTCTGTCTCGGAAGAGCCCATGGTCTGGTGGATGAATCCTTCCTGTACGGACTTGGCAAGAACGATCGCCTCGATCGCGCCGGCTGCACCGAGAAGGTGTCCGGTCATGGACTTGGTGGAGTTGATCTTTACGCTCTTAGCTGCATCGCCGAGAGCAGTCTTGATCGCACGTGTCTCGAAAAGATCGTTGTGGTGAGTGGATGTACCGTGAGCGTTGATGTAGTCGACCTCGGACGGCTCGATACCAGCATCCGCGATAGCTGCCATCATTGCGTGTGCAGCGCCGATACCGGATTCTTCCGGAGAAGTGATGTGGTAAGCGTCGCATGTTGCGCCGTAACCGACCATCTCTGCGTAGATCTTCGCGCCACGGGCCTTTGCGTGCTCATACTCTTCAAGAACGATAACACCGGCACCCTCACCGAGAACGAAACCGTCACGGTTCTTGTCAAACGGGATCGAAGCCTTCATCGGATCCTCGCTGAAGGACAGTGCTTTCAGAGCACAGAAACCGGCAACACCCATCGGGCAGATCGCAGCTTCCGTACCACCTGCGAGGATAACGTCCGCCTCATTGTTCTGGATCGAGCGGAAAGCCTCACCGATGGAGTTCGTACCGGATGCACAGGCGGTAACAACATCGATATTCTTACCCTTGAAGCCGGTAACGATCGCGATATTACCTGCAGCCATGTTGGAGATCATGAGCGGGATGTAGAGAGGTCCGATCTTGTTCGGGCCGAAGTCCAGGAGACGCTTGTGCTCACGCTCAGTCGCCTGCATGGAACCAACGCCGCATCCGACGATAACGCCGCAGCGGTAAGCATCTTCCTTCTCGATCTCCACACCGGAGTCCTTGACTGCCATCAGAGCAGCAGCGGCTGCATACTGGGAGAACGGTTCCATTCTCTTCGCGGTCTTGAAATCCATGTATTCGTCCGGCTTGAAGTCCTTCACCTCACCGGCGACCTTAGCTCTGTACTCTGTTGTATCGAACTTGGTGATCGGTCCGATGCCGACTTTACCGGCCTTGATATTTGCCCAGAATTCCTCGACGGTATTACCCAGCGGCGTGACCGCGCCCATACCAGTTACTACAACTCTTCTCATGTTTCGTTACCTTCCTTAAGTTAAGATGTGACGCTTCGGGAGCGCCGATATTACATGCACATGCCGCCGTCTACGGTCAGCACCTGTCCTGTGATATAGTCTGCTTTTTCAGAAGCAAGGAATCCGATCGCGTTGGCGATGTCTTCCGGCTTCGCGGTGCGCTTTAAGGGCACCATGTTGAGGAATGCTTCCTTGACCTTATCGGAAAGAACCTCGGTCATATCTGTCTCAACAAATCCCGGAGCTACGGCGTTTACATTGATTCCGCGGGAGCCGAGTTCTTTTGCCAGAGACTTGGTAAAACCGATGATACCGGCTTTGGAAGCTGCGTAGTTCGCCTGACCGGCATTGCCCTGAAGGCCGACGATCGATGCGATGTTGATGATCTTTCCGGATCTCTGCTTCATCATGATGGAAGCGCAGGATTTGCTGAAGAGGAAGCAGCCCTTGAGGTTCGTGTCGATAACAGTATCGAAATCCTCTTCGCTCATTCTAAGAAGAAGTCCGTCCTTCGTGACGCCCGCGTTGTTTACGAGAACGTTTACGGAACCGAAGGTCTCCTGTACTTTTGCGACAGCTGCCTCGACCTCATCTTTTACCTTAACATCGCACTTGATGGCGATGGCATCCACACCGTTTTCCTTGCAGGATGCTACAGTCTCTTCAGCTTTCGCCTGGTTTCCGCAGTAGATGACGGCAACGTTCATGCCCATTCTACTGAGTTCAATGGCTGTCGCACGGCCGATGCCGCGGGAGCCGCCGGTTACGATCGCAGTCTTGCTCATGCCTGTTCCTCCGCCTTTTCTCTGATGCGTGCGGCAACTGCCTTTACATCTTCGAGTGTCTCGACGTTGAGGATCTCGACGTCAGACAGTGTCTTCTTCTCAAAACCGGAGATGGTCTTACCCGGACCGATCTCGATGAATGTATCTACACCGGACTTCGCCAGTGCTTCGATATCCTGCTGCATACGGACAGATCCGCTGACCTGCTTTTCAAGGAGATCCGGAATCTCTTTGGAATCGCTTACGAGGTCACCTGTAAGGTTTGCCGCGTACGGCACTTTCAGATCGGAGAACTCGACTTCGTCGATGATGGAACGGAGCTTCTTTCCTGCCGGCTCCATGATCGGAGAGTGGAACGGGCCGCTGCACTTGAGCGGGATAACTCTCTTGGCGCCCTTCTCTTTCAGAACTTCGCCGGCCTTCTCAACTGCTTCCTTATAACCGGTAATAACGATCTGGCCCGGGCAGTTGAAGTTGGCAACGTATACACCCTCGATACCGTCGATCGCGGCACGGAGGTCTTCTTCACCCATACCGATAACAGCGCTCATGCCGCCGATATCCGGAGCAGCTTCTTCCATGATCTTGCCTCTCTCAGTTACGAGTTTGATCGCGTCTTCAAAAGACATAGCACCGGAAGCGACAAGTGCTGTGTATTCACCGAGGGAAAGTCCGCAGGTTGCGTCCGGCTCGATGCCTTCTTCGCGGAGTGTCTCGGTGGCTGCCATACATGCTGTAAGGAGGCAGACCTGTGTGTACTTGGTCTGGTTCAGTTCTTCTTTCTCGTTGAAGCAGAGATCCGGGATGTCATATCCGCTGATTTTACTTGCCTTGTTGAAAAGGTCACGGGCGGATCCGATCTGCTCGTAGAAATCCTGCATCATTCCGTTTTTCTGGGCACCCTGGCCTGGATACATAAATGCGATCTTCATTATTTCTTACCTCCTAAAAGTGCTTCTGCCTGATCCATCATGGATACGATTCTTTCTTTTACTGTGACCTGTTCCTTGAGAAGACCGGAGATCTGGCCCGCCATGAAGGAACCCATATCTTTGTCGCCGTCGAGGACAGCTTTTCTCAGAGAACCGAGAGAGAGCTGCTCGAGCTCGTCGAGGGTCGCGCCCTCCGCTTCCATCTTCAAATAGAGCTTGGTCAGCTGGTTTCTGATCGTTCTTACCGGATGGCCAGTGGATCTTCCCGTGACCTTGGTATCGATGTCGCTGGCCTTGATGACCAGGTCTTTATAGTTCTGGTGGATGTTTGTCTCTTCGCAAGGAATGAAGCATGTTCCGCACTGAACGCCTTCCGCACCCAGCATGAATGCTGCCGCGATTCCTCTGCCGTCTGCGATACCGCCTGCGGCAACGACCGGAATGGAGAGTGCGTCTACGACCTGCGGAACCAGTGTCATTGTTGTCAGCTCACCGATGTGTCCGCCGGACTCGGTACCCTCAGCAACAACTGCGTCTGCACCGAGCTTTTCCATTCTCTTCGCAAGACCTACAGAAGCGACTACCGGGATGATCTTGATGCCGGCTTCCTGCCACTTCTTCAGGTATCTTTCCGGGGAACCTGCGCCTGTGGTGATAACAGCGACCTTCTCCTCAGCGAGGACATCCGCGATCTCCGGAGCATGCGGATTCATGAGCATGACGTTGACGCCGAACGGCTTGTCTGTGAGTTCACGGCAGGACTTTACCTGGTTTCTTACCCAGTCCGCGTCCGCTCCGCCGGAACCGATGATGCCTAAGCCCCCGGCATTACTTACCGCTGCTGCCAGATGGAAGTCAGCGACCCAGGCCATACCGCCCTGGATGATCGGGTACTCAATATTCAGAAGTTCAGTGAGTCTCGTTTTCATGTATTAATCTCCTTTAAATCTCTGTCTGGACAGCGCCCCACAGAAGGCCTGCGCCGAAGCTGGACATTACGATCTTTTTCTTACCTTCGCCGATCAGGCCCTGCTTCTTCATCTCATCGAAGAGGATCGGGATACTTGCGGACGAAGTGTTGCCGGTCTTCTCGATGTTCATCGGGAACTTTTCGATCGGCTGCTTGAGGCGCTTCGCCACAGACTCGATGATGCGGCGGTTCGCCTGGTGAAGGATGAAGTAGTCGATGTCGTCCGGATTTGTGCCTGTCTTCGCGAGGAGGTCCTCGATGACTCTCGGCACTTCCGTAACGGCAAACTTGAAGACCGTCTGTCCGTCCATCTGGATGTAGTTGGACTTTAAGAACTCAGGGGTCTTCTCTTTACCCTTCTGCATATAGGATTCGCAGTGCATGCACTCGCCGCGCTTACCGGCTGCGCGCATGACCGCGTCGTACTGCAGGGATTCATCTGCTGTGATCACGCAGGCGCCTGCACCATCTCCGAAGAGGATGCAGGTTCCGCGATCAGTGAAATCCATGTAGTTACTGAGGTTTTCTGTTCCAATGACCAGCGCGGTCTTCACCATGCCGGTGCGGATATAGTTCTGAGCTGTGACAAAAGCTGTCAGGAAACCCGGGCATGCTGCGTTCATGTCGAAGCACATGGCATTGTCCGCATCAACAGCTGCCTGTACGCTCGCGCTCAGCACCGGGAAAAGTACATTCGGAGTAGTGGAAGCGACGATCACGAGTCCGATCTCCTTCGGATCGATGCCGGCATCAGCAACTGCACGCTTCGCCGCCTCGACCGCCATGCTCTCGGAAGTATCCTTCTCCGGATCAGAGATGTGGCGCTCCTTGATACCGGTGCGCTCGGTGATCCATTCGTCGTTCGTCTCAACGATCTTCGCCAGATCGTCATTCGTCATAATTTTCTCAGGCAGATAACTGCCGATACCAATCACCCGGCCGAAACCATTTTGAAGTTCAGTGGATGAATTTGTATTGCTCATAAAATTACTTTGCCTTTCAAACTATTTTACATTCAAAATATATTCCTTATATACTTTATTGTCAATACGAGTTTCTTGATATTTGGGGACGTATGCGGGTTCCGGGCTTCCCGGAGAAGTGCTTTTTACGGCGGAAAAAGCACTTCCTCTCGCGTCGGATCGGCATAGTTCTGGAAAGTTTGAAATCATTGAAAAAAGGTGTTGACATAACCCCATACCGCGCATATAATATTCACGTTGACCTCAAACGCGGGATTAACTCAGTGGTAGAGTGTCACCTTGCCAAGGTGAAAGTCGCGAGTTCGAATCTCGTATCCCGCTCCAAATCGAAAGCCGTCTCAAGTGAGACGGCTTTTTTGTTACTTGCTCTTCTCTTTTTAGAAAACCGGATAGTCAGTCGTTCACGATCTTGAGGATCTCTTCGCAGGAAAGCTTGCCGCCAAACAGGTCGAGCGCGGAGCCGACCGTGATGTTGACGCGGCCACCGGAGACCTTCTTCAGGGCGCGGATGTCATCATAGGAATGGATGCCGCCGGCATAAGTGATCGGAAGCGCGGAATCGCCCTCGCCATCGATGTACTCGCCGAAGATCGAGAACAGCGCTTCGTCCGGGCCCGCGGCCTTCCCCTCTACGTCTACCGCATGAACGAGATACTCGGAGCAGTGCTTTTCGAGCTTCTTAAGAAGCGAAGCCGTAAGCTTCGTCCTGGTAAACTTCTGCCAGCGGTCAGTTACGATATAGTAGTCATCGCCCTTCTTACGGCAGCTTAAGTCGAGCACGACGTGCTCGCGGCCGACCGCGGAAACGAGCTTCTCGAGGTTTTCATAGTTGATCTTCCCGTCCGAGAAAACATAGGATGTGACGATGACGTGGCTCGCGCCCGCATCTACAAAAGCACCCGCGTTGTCAGCATTGATGCCGCCGCCGACCTGAAGTCCTCCCGGGTAAGCCGACATCGCTTCCATCGCCGCTGCTCGGGATGCCTCATATTCCGGAGTGCCGGACTTATTGAGCATAATGATATGTCCGCCGGTGATCCCGAGATCCCGGTAGTACTCTGCGAAATACCCGGCACCGCGCTCGGACACGAAGTTCTCCTTCGCGCCGGAATCACTGAGCGTGCCGCCGACGATCTGCTTGACTTTCCCGTTATGGATATCGATACACGGGCGGAATTCCATTACTTCTTCTCCTGATCCTTCTTCGGAACCTTGTTTGTGAAATCGTGGAACGGATCCTGGATATCGTTGATCTCGCCGCCGAGACGACGGATCGCGGAGAGAGCCTCGTAGAAGGTCTCTCTGTCGATAGTATGTGTCGTTCTGTCGAGGTAGCCCTTGAGAAGCGCGATACCACGCGGGTCGCCATAGTCACCGATGCAGATGACGGCGATGACCTTGTTCTTCATGCGGCGGAAGCCGGCGCGAAGTGCCTGGTAGATCTCATTCTGCGGGCTCTTGATGCCGACATGTGTCAGCATGATCATCATATCTTCGTAAGGTCCTGTGACCTCTTCATCCGAACGGTTCAGCATGAAGTCGGTAAGTACCGGGACGGACTTCTCGCCCAGACCGAGCATCATGACCTTGACCGAGTCGGCAATATATTCCTGTGTGCTGGAGAAACTGCAGAAACGTTCGAGCACGGGCTCCATCGCCGGCTCATACTGTGCCGCGCCGAAGAAACGGATCGCGGATACGCACGGCTGGAACTTCACGAAGAACTCATTCTCGTCTTCACCTTCCACCGGCTGCCACGAAGCATCGAGGACCTTCTTCAGAAGGATCTCGCACGCCGGATCTCCGAAGCTCTTGAGCTTGTCGACCAGCGGATACGGTGTCGCTTCGTCATCAATCAGCATCGCCGCCTCATCAAAGGCCGCGAGCGCAGTCTCCATATCCATCGCACCGATGAATTCCTCGCCGGTCTTGCCGTCGAGATAGTCCTTCGGTTCTTTCCAGAATGGTTCGGAATTCTGTTCAATATACGGACGGAACTCCTTAAAGTGCTCCGCCATCTCGGCTTCTGTCGGACCCTCACTCGAGGTCACCTTGTCGGAAAACTCCTCGCAGATCTTCGCGATCCTCTCGTTAAACTCAGAAAACAGTTTCGTAGTGCAATCCATGTTGCGCCTCCCATGCGATGTTACCTATGCATTATAACATCTTTCGGGCGCAGAAACACTCGTACTTCGGGAAAAGCACTATTGCATACGGATCTCCGTCCAGTCGGGGATGAAGCTCGGGTCGATCGCGGGTCCGCTGACCCCGACGGTGTCGCCGTACTGGTTCTGATAGACATGGTCGGAAACGACGGAATGCTCGACGGTCGAGCCGTCGGTCCTGACATAAGTATTCACGCCGCGGATCGCCTCGGATCTTGCCTGGCTGATCCTCGAATCCGATGCCATCTTCTGGTTCCACGAATCCATGATCATGTCGCTCATGGCGCGGCTGTTCTCAGCAAGTGTCTGCTGCAGTCTCGCCTGATTCATGCGGAGCTGCTCCTGGTTCGCCTGCACCTGCGCCTGGATCATCTGATTCTTCGCCAGTTCCTGCTGGTTAAAAGCTTCCGCTTTCTGGAACTTCATCTGGTAGACCGAGTTATCGAAAGTGAAGGTCGACACCATCTGCATGAAGGCTGCCGCAGTCTCATTCTCATGCGCGTCATCGGTGCTGCAGAAGTAGATATTCTCACTTCCCCAGGCAACGTAGTGTCCACGGCACTTTCTCGCCATCGCGAGAACACCGACCATGCCATAAGCCACGGCATTCTGTGTCATCCTCTGTTCCCATTCCATCGACGTCATGTCCATGCCGAGCATGATGATCCTGCCGCCGCTTCGGTATTTTCGGAGAAGTGATGCCTGGTTCGTCGAGAGCAGGAAAGGCTCCGAGATCGGATTCGGGTAGGACATATCCCAGGATTTCTGGAAGTCGAACTTCGCCTGAAGCTGCTGTTTTACGATCTCCGGATGGCGTCCTGCCACACTCGGAAGTGTCGCGTCGGCGATCGCTTCAAGAGGGGCACCCTTCAAGTTTCTCGCGAGAAACGCGTTCATATAATTCGAGAAAGGAAGCTGGCGGGCCATCACGAGCGGAAGTGCTTTTTGCATCTTACCATCGACAAA
>DBYF01000135.1:13190-13354 GCA_002310155.1 Mageeibacillus sp. UBA1193
CCTCCCATCCCTCCGGGACGACCATCCTCGCCAGAGGCTCACCCGTCACATCGTTTCTGATTATAGCCCTCGGATCTGCTGAAGCGTTTGTCATAGTTCTGCCCTCCTTGTTCCCTGAATCTATACTTTCAGTTTAGAAAATGAATGTTGATACTTTATGAGCA
>DBYF01000063.1:0-500 GCA_002310155.1 Mageeibacillus sp. UBA1193
ATTCTACATATGTATTCTTATATCATGTTAACCTAACTGAAAAGGTCTTTCAATTAATCTATGTTACGAATCCTTTTCATTTTAGATCGCGATCCACATGACCGGACGGATACCGCTCGTATACCAGACATTCTGTCCGGCTTCATCTTTTACGAATTTACCATCGGCCGCCACGTTCAAGACCATATTAGCTTCTCGTCCGGGTGTTCTCAGGAAATACGAGCTATGTTCCGGATTTGCAGGCGCAACTGCCTTTCTTGCCTCATCCGTTTCAAAATACTTCATCACTTCGTCGTATTCCATGATGAAAAGCTTATCCTTCGTATCATTACCACCGGATGTGCCGTATTTCGGGTTATCCGCGGTCACGACCATCGTTTCCAGGATCATGCTCTGTTCTTCCTCAGAAAAGCATGTATTAATGAAATCCTCATTCAGCCACTTTCTGACAGCGCTTGTCTCCCACGTAATGGAACCACCCATCTTCTCAGGATCGTTCA
>DBYF01000063.1:568-2196 GCA_002310155.1 Mageeibacillus sp. UBA1193
TACTTACCGATCGTTACTGTGTCGCCGACATTCACATTGCTCATGTCAAAAGAAGCACCGGAGTTCTTCTCTGCTCTTTCTTCTTTCTTCTCACCGGATGAGGCTTTCTTTTTCGTCTCTTCCTTTTTCTTGCCGCAGCCACACATTCCAAACGCCAGGATACCTGCTAATGCTACGCTCATTACTTTTTTCAGATTTTTCATTTTTGAATCCTCCTTTATTCGCATCTGTCCTATAGACACATAACAGATGAAAAATGTTCGCGGTGTTTTGAAAAATTTTTTCAAATTTGAAAACCACCACTGAACAGGAGGATTCAACGCAAGGATCTTATCTCAAAACCTTTCCCGGCAAAAAAGGCTGTCTCATTCGAGACAGCCTTTCGTAATGCATTTTCAGTGAAGTTCGAAGGATTACTCTTCAGTCTTTTCTTCCTTCTTCTCTTCTTCCTTCGGCTCAACCTTAACAGCCTTCTCAGCGAGAGCGTCAACTGTCTTTCTGCCGACGATGCTGTCACGGATGAACTGGTCGTTGTCCTTGATACGAGCCATGAAGTCTTCCTTCTTCATGCCGTACTGAGCAGCGATCTTCTCAGCTTCAGCCTCAACATCAGCATCAGTAGCCTCGATGTTCATAGCCTTAGCGCAAGCCTCAAGAACAAGGGAGCTCTTAACACGTGTCTCAGCCATTGTACGGATACCGGAACGGTACTCATCCATGGTCTGGCCCATGTACTGCAGGTATGTGTTCAGGTCGAGGCCCTGGGAACGCATGCGGTAGTTCTGCTCATCGATCATGCTGTCGATCTCGGAGTCAACCATGCACTCCGGAATGTCGACCTTAGCGTTCTCGCATACAGCCTTAACAACTTCGTTCTCGAAGCGGTCCTGAGCGGACTTCTCAGCCTGCTCTGTCTGTGTCTTCTTGATGTCAGCCTTGTACTCATCGAGAGTATCGAACTCGGAAACGTCCTTAGCGAAATCGTCATCGAGCTCCGGAAGCTCCTTGACCTTGATAGCGTGGAGCTTGATCTGGAATGTAGCTTCCTTGCCCTTGAGGTTCTCAGCGTGATAATCCTCCGGGAATGTAACGGAGATCGGGAACTCTTCGTCGATGTTGTGACCGATCAGCTGCTCTTCGAAGCCCGGGATGAAAGACTTGGAACCGATCTTCAGATCGTGACCTTCGTCCTTACCGCCTTCAAAAGCAACACCGTCTACGAAACCTTCGTAATCGATCGTTACTGTATCGCCATCCTCAACTGCACGACCCTCAACCGGAACCATGCGGCCGTTTCTGTCCTGCTGACGCTTCAGCTCAGCTTCTACTGTCTCATCTGTCGGAGCGTTGAGCTTGTACTCAGCTTCAACACCCTCATACTTACCAAGCTCAACTTCCGGCTTAACTGTTACGGAAATTGTATACTTGATGCCCTTATCTTCACCGATCTCCTGGATGTCGAGTTCCGGACGGGAAACTACCTCAAGGTTGTGCTCCTTGATAGCAGCTGTGTAAGCCGGGTTTACGACGAAGTCGATAGCGTCATCGTAAAGAACACCCTCACCATAGTACTGCTTTACCAGTTTGAAAGGTGCCTTACCCTTACGGAAACCAGGGATCTGGAAACG
>DBYF01000063.1:2243-13074 GCA_002310155.1 Mageeibacillus sp. UBA1193
GAGATAACGACAATATTGTTATCCTTCTTCTCAACAGACGACATATCTATCTCCTCCATATATATAATATATTAAGTCACACGAACAGGTATTTTATCACAGAACTTTCCGTAATTCAATCATGTTTTCATGAGCACTGCCATACGGGCTTATCCCGCCGCTCGAAAAGCACTTTCCCGACATTTCGGGGCAATGCAAAAGGACTGTCCCCTAAGGAACAGTCCTTCTTACTTGGCGCGCCCGGCAGAGATCGAATCCACAACCTTCTGATCCGTAGTCAGACACTCTATCCAGTTGAGCTACGGGCGCAAATATGTATGCCGTTTGCACAGCATGATGTATTTTAGTCCCAAGACCACATATTGTCAATGGTCTTTTTCAACAATTCGTTCTTTTTCATTTCCCGTCTTCTCGGAAAGAGGGAGATAGATATCCAGAACGAACATCTCATCCTTGACTTCCGCGGAGATCGTACCCTTCATGCGCTCGACCAGACCCTTCGCGATAGCGAGGCCCAGACCCGTAGATGTCGATGTTCTGGCCTTATCTCCTTTATAGAAACGGTCGAAGATCTGCTCGACATCGATGACCTCTCCCGGTTTCTTATCGTTATAGCAGGAGAAATGGAGCTTGCCGTCTGTCTTTTCCAGAGTCAGTCCGATCCTGCTCATACCATGGACCAGCGCATTCTTGACGATGTTCTGGATCACTCGGCGGAGAGCGACTTCATTGGCTACGATCGGCAGTTCTTCCTCACAGAAGTTGACATCCGGTTCCAGTCCGCGCTTTTCGAAATCTTCGTAGAAGGCCAGGACGGTCTCACAGATGCACTGACCGCCGTCCATCGGAACGACAGCGAGCTCATAGCTCTGATCCTGCATCTTCGTATAAGTAAAGAGTTCTTCCAGCAGTTCTTTCAGACTGGAGATACGGTTCTGGATGATCTGAAGATAGTGCTCCTTCTCCTCTGCCGAATCTGACATGACGAGCAGCTGGACATATCCGTCCAGTGACGTCAGAGGAGTACGGATATCATGAGATAGATTCGCGATCGCTTCCTTGAGATTGTTCTCATTTCTGGCAAGGATGATCTTCTCTTCCTGATAATGGTTACAGATATCGTTGATGCGGCGTACCAGTTCATTGATCTCCTTGTACGGCACCTCAGAAGTCAGGCGCTGGTTGGAAGCGTGCTTCTGCATAACTTCCAGCTGGTGGCAGTTCTTCCGGATCTGCATGCGGTAATGGACCAGTGCGACCAGCAGAACGATCACCAGGATCGTAGACAGGATTGCCCAGTAAATCATAAACTCTCCTCCTGCCCTTTCTATCTCTTCGCGTGACCTGTAATGGACAGATAGTAATCTTCCAGAGCTTCATTCTTCACGGCGATCGAGAGTGTCTTGATGTTGTTCTTCGCAAGTTCGAGAACGATCTCTCCGCTGTCCTCCAGACGCTCAAAGATCTGGATGATGCTCTTGTCCAGGACCTTATATTCCGTGATTCCCATGCTCTCGATCACGGTGACTGCCTTCGTCGGATCGCTCGGACGGATCTCGATCCTCTCACTGCATCTTCTGAGAAGTTCGCTGTGCGAGAATTCATCGATCAGCATGCCGTCATGAAGGATTCCGTATCTTGTCGCGATCTTGGACAGCTCCTCGAGAATGTGCGAGGAGATCAGGATAGTAATATTTCTTTCTTTGCTGAGTCTGGCGATCAGCTCACGGATCTCAGCGATACCCTGCGGATCCAGTCCGTTGATCGGCTCATCAAGCAGAAGGAGATCCGGATGCCCGATCAATGTCATGGCAATGCCCAGACGCTGCTTCATACCTAAGGAGAATTGTCTGACTTTCCTCTTACCGACTTTTTCCAGACCAACATCCGAGAGCAGTTCATTGAGGAAATCATCGTCATTCATACCGAGCATGAGCGCCTTGACCTTCATGTTTTCAAAAGCACTCATCGACGGATAAAGGCCGGGACTCTCGATCAGAACACCGATACGGTCACGAAGATGCACTGTCGCCTCGGCAGTCTCTCCGAAGATCGAGAAACTTCCCTCCGTTGGCTTGGCAAGGCCTGCAAGCATCTTCAGAAGCGTCGTTTTACCGGCGCCGTTTCTTCCGATCAAGCCGTAGATCTCACCCTTTTCGAGATGAAGCGTCACATGGTCGACCGCGGTCAGCTGTCCGTAGCGTTTTGTTATGTTGTCGGTTTCGAGTAAGTATTCCAATTCCGGCCTCCGTTTTCTATTCCTGCTCCATTATAAAGCAATCCTTCCTGAATGGAAATAGAACACGATCCTTTCGGAAAGTGTTCTATCCCAAGCTAAGAGGGTATTATGATACGTGGGTCATTCTTAGTTATTTTACGTCTCTCTTCTGCTGAAGCAGCATGCTTCCGCCGAGAGTAACTGCGATGTAGATCACGCTGGTCGCTACGAAGATCATGACTGCCTTGGTAGTCAGAGATTCAAGGTCCAGCTTGATGAATACGCTGTCGTAGAAGAAATCAGACGGCAGTACCTTCGGATCGGAAACGACCTTCTTCACCAGGAGATCCATCAGCATCTCGAAAAGGTTCAGGATACCCAGGGAGATGATCAGGGAAGCAACTACACCACCAACAGAGTTGTTGAAGAGTGTTGTGAAGAAGAAGAAGATCGCGGAGAATGTAACTGCGGACAGATACATAAGACCGAATGCCTTAAACATAGCTGCAACACTGCCGAATGCGAAGTTGTTAATGAACAGAGCAGAGAGGCCGAGCATTGTAGCATAGCCGAGAGCGATGATGCATGTCATACCGATAACGGCAGAGATCCATCTTGCCAGTGTCTGCTTCCACTTATGCTTCGTGATACCGATGATGTTCTTATCAAAACCGCACTTGTGCTCCGCATTGGTGAACATAACTACGAAGATCGCCAGGATGATGAGAACGTTGGAGTTCTGAAGGAAAGTTGCTACTGTACGGACACCATTCAGAACGGTGTATCCGAGCATATCTGTTCCGGATCCGTTAAACATATTGAGCGGGTCATCCAGCATCAGTTTCAGGGAGCTGAACTGAAGAATTCCGAAAAGCACTGCTACGATAGCCATTACCCATGTAGATACCGCACGGCTCATACGGTAGAGGTTCATTTTGATCAGATTAAACATTTTCTTTTCCTCCTGTCAGCTGGAAGTAATAATCCTCAAGCGCTTCTGTCTTTACTGCGATCTCGTTGGTCTGGACGTTTTCTTTTGCGAGGGCAACCGTGATCGCGCCACTCTCGTTCAGACGCTCGTAGATGTTGATCGCGTCATCCTTGACTTCGATCTTGGAGAATCCCATGGTGTTGAGGATCTCAAGAGTCTTGCTGATATCGCTTGTACGGAGTTCGAGTCTCTCGCAGCACTTGCTGAAGAGTTCTTCTTTGCTTTCTTCCTCCAGGAGTTTGCCTTCGTGAATGATACCGTACTGGGTAGCTACCTTGGAAAGCTCGTCGAGAATGTGGCTGGAGATCAGGATCGTGATGCCCTTATCGTTGCAGAGGTGATGGAGAATGTTTCTCATCTCCGCGATACCCTGCGGATCCAGACCGTTGATCGGCTCATCGAGGATCAGGAGTTCCGGCTGGTTGACCAGTGCCATCGCGATACCGAGACGCTGCTTCATACCGAGGGAGAACTGCTTTGCTTTCTTCTTGCCTGTATCTGCAAGTCCTACTTCGGAAAGCAGGCCCTTTAAGAATTTCTTATCTTTGATTCCGAGAGCGATCGCCTTCGTTGTCAGGTTCTGCATCGCTGTCATATTCGGGTAAAGACCGGGAGCTTCGATCAGGATGCCGACCTTCGACATCATCTGCTCTGTCGTCTCACCGTTCTTACCACGGATCTCGAAGGATCCGGAAGTCGGACGGGAAAGACCGCCGATCATTTTCATAAGTGTTGTCTTACCGGCACCGTTTCTGCCGATCAGTCCATAGATACCACCACGCTCTACATGGATGGATACTTCATTGGACGCATTGTACTTTCCGTACGTTTTGGTCAATTCGTTAGTGGTTAGAATGTAATCCATTTTTGTCTCCTCCTTGTGCTTACAGGTTCATTGTAGAAAACAAATCCTAATCAATCGCCAAGGAGAAGTTTAGTATTGCAAAAGAAATTATAAAGAAAAGGTTAAGTGCTCAGATCTTCACATCTTTCTTATCAGACAGGAATACCGACATAACCAGAGCCAGCGTCATATAGGCCAGTGCTACCACTATGGTACGGACAGTATCTGCCGTTCCCATATCTACGTTATACATCTTAAATACATAGTCCATGCAGTACTCAGCCAGGATGAATTTCTCAGAGCCGGTGATCTTAACGATCGCAAACGAGAGAATGAGTTCTGCCGTCGTAAAGATACCTGTAGCTACCAGAATACCGATGACCATACCGCCGGTCGGGCTTTTAAAGAGCGATGTGATCCAGAATACCATCGTGACCAGAGCGACCAGGCAGATATATACGATGATCCAGGACTTGAAATACGCTCCCCAACCGCCGAGTGTAAAGGTAGAAACGCAGATCGCGGAGAGAGCCAGCGCGAGGAATGAATATACGATGTAAACGCCCGTCACACAAGAGATCAGCGCGCTCCACTTCGCGAAGACCAGCGGTCTTCTCTTTTCAAACATGGAATAAGTATTCTTTGCAAATCCTCTTGTGAAGTCGCAGTTAGTAAAGATAACAGCGAAGATCGTGGTCAGGATAAGGAAAGCATCGTTTCCCTGTACCAGGAACTGGTGCGCGTCGGTGGCTCTGTACTGCATAAGTACACCGGAGGAGCCGACAAGTGTTCCCAGGCTCATATTAAGAGGATTATCATAGATCAGATAAGCGATTCCGATACCGAAGAACAGGAAGCAGATCAGCAGGACACTGAGAATGATCGTGGACTTCGCGCGGGAAACACGATACATATGCATACGGAAAATATTAAACATGACCTGCACCTCCTGTAAGACGGAAGTAGTAATCTTCGAGAGAATTGCCCTCGGTCCTCATTTCCAGTGTCTGGATCCCCTGCTGGGCGAGTGCCATAGAGATCGCACCGCCCTCGTTGGAGCGTTCGAGAATTTCCAGATGATCCGGGAAAGCGTTGAAGTTATTGATGCCCATTCCCCTAAGGATCGTCTGTGTCGCCGCGATATCCGATGTTCTCAGGAAAAGACGCGGCTGGCAGCGGGCCAGAAGTTCTTCATTCGTCGCTTCGTCGAGAAGCACGCCGTTATGGATGATACCGTAACGGTCAGCGACCTTGGAAAGTTCTTCCAGGATATGGCTGGAGATAATGATCGAGATGCCTCTTTCCTTACAGAGTCTGTGGATCAGGCCGCGGACTTCCGCGATACCCTGCGGATCGAGTCCGTTGATCGGCTCGTCAAGAAGCAGGAGCTCCGGAGCATTGACCATCGCAAGAGCGATGCCCAGACGCTGTCTCATACCGAGAGAAAAGTTCTTTACGGACTTATTGCCGACACCGGCAAGACCGACGAACGCCAGAAGGTCATAAAGATACTGGTCGTTCTTGATACCTGAAGCAATGGCTTTAGCTTTCATGTTCTGGAAAGCGTTCAGATTCTGGAAAAGACCCGGATCCTCGATCAGGACGCCGATCTTGGATCTCATCTGCGCCTTAGTCTCCCCGTTGGCTCCATACACCTCGAAAGAACCACTGGTCGGAGAAGCGAGATTCGCGATCATCTTAAGAAGTGTCGTCTTACCGGCACCGTTTCTTCCGATCAGACCGTAAACCTGTCCGCGCTCTACATGAATAGAGACCTGGTTGACGGCGAGTTTACTTCTGTATGCCTTTGTGATCTTATCTGTCTGAAGGATGAGACTCATAAACGAACCTCCTTATTTAGCAAGCTTATAACCGATACCCCATACAGTTTCGATGAACTCGGTATCGGTGAACTCCTTGATCTTCTTACGGATATTACTGATGTGCACATTGATCGTCTTATCTTCTCCGATATAGATCTCATTCCATGCGCAGTCATAGATATCCTGCTTGGTAAATACACGTTTCGGGTGGGATACCAGAAGCGCCAGGATCTGGAACTCTCTTTTGGTCAGCTGGACTTCGTTATCGTTGACCATAACGGTGAACGATGCTTCATCCAGAGTCAGTTCCTTATAGGTAAGCTGGCCGCCGGTGGCTTCACCGGTCTTCTGGGAGACTCTTCGGATCTGTACGGCAACACGTGCCAGCAGTTCCGGGATCTCAAAAGGTTTCGTGATATAGTCTTCTGCGCCGGATGTCAGCATCTGCACCTTCGTATCCATCTCATCTTTCGCGGAAACGACGATGACCGGCACATCCTTGATCGCCTTCATCTTCGGGAAAAGCTCATCTCCGCACAGTCCCGGGAGCATCATGTCCATCAGGACGAGATCGTAGTCTTCTTTCTCATAGTAAAGAAGAGCTTCCGTTCCGGAGAATGCCTGCTTGCATTCATAACCTGCTTTTTTCAGCGCATCGGCGATCAGGTGATTGATCTCCGTATTGTCTTCGATGATCAAAATCTTCTTCATAACTATACCTCTAAACTCAACTTTATTTATCATACCATATTTTCCAAATTCTAATATCTATATAAAGAGTTATCTGTTCAATCTATGCTATAATCCTCAGAGAAAGAAGGCCGACATATGCATAGTGAATTAGACAACCAGCGGATCCTGATCCCCGGACTATATAATCTCCGGGATCTCGGAGGCATGAAAACAAAAGACGGTTCTACCACGGCGTCTCACCGTCTGGTGCGTTCTGACGCGCTGGACCATATCAGCGGAAGTTCCATCGATTCACTCGTCTCGTATCCGGTCGAAGTCGTGATCGATCTCCGGTCCGAAGAAGAAGCTTCCAATCACCCGGATACGATCGCATCCGACCCGCGGTTTAAGTACTACAATATCCCGCTTCTGCGCATCAATGCCGACGACATCAATACCGGCGTCATTACCGATACGATCTCCACATCTCTCGGTCATCTTTATGTCTGGATGTTCGAGAACTCAAAGGCATATTTCGCCGAGGTCCTTCGGACGATCCTCAAAGAAAAGGGCAAAACAGTGCTTTTCCATTGTGCGCACGGCAAAGACCGCACAGGCCTGATCGCCGCGATCTTCTACCTGCTCTGCGATGTCGACAGGAAAGCCATTATCGATAACTACGCGATCTCATATACCTATGTAAAAGAACTCGTCGCCCCGCTTATCGCTTCCACGCCGGAAAACGTTCATCACATCTACAGAAGTGACGCGTCGAATATGGAGCGTCTTCTGGCCCATCTGGATAATGCTTATCAGGGAGATATCAGGAACTTTCTTTCTTCCTGCGGGATCACCGGCGAGGAGATATCAGAACTTCGGAGCATCCTTCTTCCGTAAAATGTAAACAGAACAGTTACGAGCGGCCTCTCTGCAGGATCATGGTATCGATCGGGTAACTGCCGTCTTCATTCGGTTTCTCGCGATCCAGGATCACGGAGAGCTGATACTGCTCACCATCCATAGTGATCGCAAGTTCATATCCCGTTTCATCCGCGAAAGGATAACGCTTCAGGACATCAAATGACGTCTCGTTGACTCTCAGATCTGTACCGATACCTGCCAGCTTGGAATCCCAGATACGGAAACGCGTATATGTTCCTTCCCAGTCATCGGAAGAGTGATAAACGCCATACACTGTGATCGTGAATCCTCTGTAACGGATCAGGATATTACGCAGACCGTCCTCCGGATCTGCAGAATTCGAGGCTTTTTCCACGACCGGTCCACAGGAGATCGAGATCGGCTCACCGAACATCGAAGAGAGCTGCGAAGGCGCCGCGTGCTCACCTACTCTTACGGTACGGCGGCCGTTGTAGTAGAGATAGAGGTCGGCAGTCTTCAATTCATTCTCGATCGGATCGATCACGGTGATGTTTCCGTCCTCATCGCTGAGGAATGTCACCTGTCGGGGATTGGTCTGAAAATGGCTGTCGAGCACTTCCGGCTGCAGGTAAACGAGCCGGCTCGCATTGATCGAGATCATCTCATAATCCTGGTATGTGGACTTCACGTTATGCGAATAGAAACGGATCTTTTCCTTCGCTTTTTCCTTCAGGATATCTCTGGTTTCCGGAAGAGGCTCCGAGGACTGCGTGTGGGAAAGAAGCGAGATTACGTCGGTAAGGTTCTCATTCGAATAGGCTTCGAAGTAGTGCTCCGCGAACGAATAAAGATCCATGCAGAATCTCGCCCATTCACGATCGAGATAAACGGTTCCGTCCGGCTTCGTCTGCAGATAGAAAATGACCGGCACACCGCTGGAGCGCGTTCCGACAATATCCACACGCACCGGGATACAGCTTCGTACCAGCGCTGTATAGTCAGCAGAAGAGTTTTCGAAGATCATAGAGTCGAGAAGTTTTGTCTTTTCGGATCCGACGACGATCTCAAACGATACGGCCCGCGACACATGGGGCATCATCTGCGCGATCACATCGATGTACTCATAATACTCGGAGACAGTCATGCCGTCACGCTGGTCTTCCGGGATACGGTTAAAGAGTTCTTCCCTGTCATTTCCATCCGAGAGGGAATCGACCATGATGCGTGCCATTTCGGGTGCATCGATCTTTTTCTTACGCTTGATCTTTCCGGAACATGCCGTAAGCATTCCGCAAAAAAAGCACAGGGTCATCAACGCCGACGTCAGCCGGAGGATTCCAGTCCCTGTCTTTTTTCTCGAAACAAAGGTCATGTTCAGGTGTCCTTTCTCCGCTGTTTCACTGCTTCAAAAACGACGATGCCGGCAGCAACTGCCGCGTTAAGGCTGTTTACGGATCCGGCCATCGGGATCGACAGCAGGAAATCACACTTCTCGCGGATATTCTTGCTCATACCCTCGCCTTCACTTCCGATGACGATCGCCATCGGTCCGGACCATACATCATCATAGTACTCGTTTGTACCTTCCGCGTCAGTACCTGCGATCCAGAATCCTTTCTCTTTCAGTTCGAGGATCGTTCTGGAAAGATTGGTCACACGGGCGACCGGAACATATTCGATAGCACCTGCAGATGCTTTGGCTACCATGGAATCCAGGCCGATCGATCTGTGCTGCGGGATAATGACACCGGTCACGCCGGCAGCATCCGCGATACGGAGGATCGATCCGAGATTATACGCATCTTTCAGTTCGTCAAGGATCAGGAGAAGCGGCACTTCGCCCTTCTCTGCCGCACGGTCGAGGATCTCGTCGATCTCCATGTATTCATGGCTTGCGACCTGGGCGATCACACCCTGATGGTTATGTGTCTGGCTCATCTCATCGAGACTGATCTTCGGAACTTCCATGATCGGGATACGAAGATCCTTAGCCATGTTGATGATCCTCGCCAGCGTCGGATCCGGACGTGCATTCTCCTGTCTTGCGGCAACGTAAAGCTTATTGAAAGTTCTTCCGGCACGCATTGCTTCGAGCACCGGATTTCTGCCCTCGATACGATCCGCAGTTGGCTCATTCTCAGTTTTTACCGGGCGCTCGAAAGCAGCCCCCTGTGACTGGGAACCTCTTCTTTCAGGGAAAGACTTCGGCTTCTTGAAATCGTTCCTGTTTTGTCTGGGTCCTTTCGGAGCCGGTTTATTGGGTCGCATCGGCGCTCTCCTTTACTCTTTCTCTTCCAGTACGGAGATGATCCTGCGGATCAGATCTTCCATTCTCTCTTCTTTGCCCGACAGATACAGATAACCGATCAGTGTCTCAAGACCTGTCGCGTACTTATAGTCAGCAGGGCTGGCATTCTTCGCCATGCTTCCCTGATGTCCGTTCTTGCCTCTTCTAAAGACATTCTGTTCCTCTTCGGACAGATCGTCATGAAGAGCACGGATCGCCTGTGCCTGTGCGGGAGCACTGACGTAGTGCACCGCTTTCTTATGCAGGACTCCGGACTGACCGCCGAAGCGGGCAACGATGTGCATACGGACATAAAGTTCATATACAGCATCGCCCACATATGCCAGTACCGAGGTCGGTACCTCACGGATATCCTCCGGCGGGATCGGGATCATCATTTCTTCGTCACCTGCGGGCCCTGCGGAGTATCCTTGATCTGGTAGCCCATCTCTGATACCTGATCGCGAAGTGCGTCTGCCTTCGCGAAGTCCTTATTCTTCTTCGCTTCTACACGCTGGTTAACGAGGTCCATGACCTCAGCCGGGATTCCGCTGTCCTTATTCAGGATCTCACGGATCTCCAGACCCAGGACACCCATCAGCTCGCAGATCATGTCAGCTGCTGCCTTGATCGAAGATGCGGAAACATCCTTTGCTGTCAGATGTGTGTTCAGTACGCGGACCAGTTCATAGATCGAAGTGATCGCGTCAGCGGTATTCATGTCATCGTCCATTCTGGCGATGAAAGTTTCTTTCGATTCGGCAACTGCGTCGGCGAGTTCTTTTTCCGCATCGGCATTCGCGGCAAGTCCCGCTTCCGCCTCATGACTCAAGATGAAGTCAGATGTCTCTACAGCGGTCGAGATACGATCCAGACCATTCTGCGCGGACTTCAGAAGCTCGTCAGAGAAATTGATCGGCATTCTGTAGTGACCGGACAGGATGAAGAAACGGATGACTTCATACGGGAACTTCTCAACGATATCACGGACCGTGAAGAAGTTGCCGAGAGACTTACTCATCTTCTCGTTGTCGACGTTAACGAACGCATTGTGCATCCAGTAGTGCGCGAACGGGCAGCCGTTTGCGGCCTCGCTCTGTGCGATCTCGTTCTC
>DBYF01000117.1 GCA_002310155.1 Mageeibacillus sp. UBA1193
GAAGGAAGAGACGCCTTCTACGTCTTCGACTGCCTATCCGAACTTCAGACGGCGTGGGCGACCGACCTCATGATGGGTAACTTTTTCCAGGTGACCTGCCCGTATCTTTTTATCCTCGACACCGTCGCTTTCTTCCCTCTGATCCGCGGAAAGCACTCGTTTCAGGCGATTGCGAAGATCCGTGATACCACGCAGCTTTTCCTCGATGTCTATGCCGATGACGAGAACGTATATGTAAGACCGGACAAGGTCTGGAACCGCTACTCCGAGACGATGTTCCTGCCGCATCTTTATGTGCCGAAAACAGGGGAATTCAAGCCGATCCTCGATGGTGTCCTGGCGAGCCATTTCTATCAGGTCCTGGGGAACGATACTTCTTCTCCGGACCGTGGCAACATGGACAGCTGGGACCGTTTCTTCAATATGACCGAGATGATGTATGAGAACGGCATGGATGTTACGGAGCAGTGCCATCGCATGTGCAACATCATGATGTCCCGTGACGAGCGGATGCGTCTCATGATCAAGGAACACTTCAAGCCGCAGGACTACTTCGCGGTCAGAAAGCGCATGATCGGTACCGGCATGATCGGCGGTAAAGCAACAGGCATGCTCCTCGCGCGAAAGATCATCGAGAATAAGTGTCCGGAGATCTATAAGAAATTCGAGCCGCACGATTCGTTCTACATCGGCTCGGATGTATTCTATTCCTTCATCGTAGAGAACAAGTTCTGGGATCTCCGTATCCGTCAGAGAAGTGAGGAAGAGTACTTCTCACTGGCAGATGAATTTGCCGAGAGACTTCACACCGGAAAGTTCAGCCGGGAGATGGAAGAGCAGCTCGTCAAGCTCCTTGAATACTACGGACAGGACCCGATCATCGTGCGTTCCAGCTCGATCCTCGAGGACGGATTCGGCAATGCTTTTGCCGGGAAATACGAGTCCGTTTTCTGCTCGAATTCGGGGGATATGAACCAGCGTCTCGAGGAACTCGAGAACGCGATACGCACGGTCTACGCAAGTACGATGAGCAAGTCTGCACTCGACTACAGAAGCCGAAGAGGTCTTCAGAAACGAGATGAGCAGATGGCGCTTCTCGTCATGCGCGTTTCGGGCTCGTACTACGGCGAATTTTATATGCCGTGCGTCGCCGGTGTAGGCTATTCTTTCAGCCCGTACAGGTTCATGGATGACCTCGATCCAAACGCGGGTATGCTGCGTCTCGTCATGGGTCTCGGAACTTCTGCGGTCGACAGAACGGAGGGTTCGTATCCGCGACTCGTGAGCCTCGATAAACCGAAGGCCCAGCCGATGAGAGATTCGGTTGAGAAGCACCAGCATTCACAAAGAAAGATGGAACTCATGAACCGCACTTCGCGGAAGCTCGAGCAGATCGATCCGGATAAGGTGAAGCCGTTCCTTCCGGACTTCATGAAGCGGCTTCTTTTCGAGCACGATTACGTCACCGAGAGGATGTTCAGAGAGAGAGGACAGGCAAGAGATATCGAGTTTGTTTCGTGCCTGGGTATTGTTGAGAAAGAGGCCCTCATGAAGCAGATGCAGGAGATCTTAAGCACGATCCAGAAAGAGTACGATTACCCGGTCGATACGGAGTTTACGATCAACCTTTCCGAGGACGGAGATTACGTAATCAACCTCCTGCAGTGCCGGCCGCTTCAGGTCTATCAGGATGCCGAAGAGATGGAGCTTCCGGAGGAAGTCGAAAAGGAAAAGATCCTCTTCGAATGCAAGGGTTCTTCGATGGGACTTTCGCGTCTTGAAAAGATCGACATGGTCGTTTCCATCGATCCGGTCAAGTACTACAACATGCCGTTCAAAGATAAGTACAGTGTGGGAAAAGCACTGGGCACCGTAAACTGGGCGATGCGCGGGAAGAATAAGAAGCTGCTGCTTCTGACGCCGGGCCGTATCGGGACCTCGTCTCCGGAACTTGGTGTGCCAGCACTTTTCTCAGACATCAGTGAGTTTGAATGTATCTGCGAGATCGCGGATTCGCGCGCGGGGTATAACCCCGAGCTTTCGTACGGAAGTCATTTCTTCCAGGATCTTGTTGAGGCGGGTATCCTCTATAACGCGCTGTTCGAGAACGAAAAGACGATCGCTTTCCAACCTGAACTTCTGGATGGCCTTCCGAACCGTCTTTCCGAATTCGCTCCGAAGGCGGAAGAACTCTCGGACATCATCCGCGTGTACGATGTTTCCGGCATGGATCTTCGTCTCTGTAATGACATGAAGAAGGAACGGATCCTCTGCTACCAATCCTGATAAAAAGACAGGATCCGGGGGGTGGACATCCTCCTGTTTCCGTGTTAGTATTTACCTAACGAACGTTCGATAGATTATCGAAGGAGGTGTGTGTATGACAGCGGAAGGAACCAAAGAACGGATATTGAACACGGCTTTGGAAATGTTTTCGGAGAAGGGCTATTCGGCGGTGTCCATGCGCGATATCTCCGGCGCCGTCGGGATTCGGGCCAGTTCGCTCTACTACTATTTCAAAGGCAAACAGGACATCTTCGATGCCTTGATCGCTCGGGCGGAGGCTCTGAAAGACGGCATAAAAGAAAGCTTTGCTAAGGCACTGGGCCATACGGAAAGCATAAAGATGGAAGACTTCGTTCGTATCGGAGGACTCCTGGTGACGGGATACTATCGAAGCGAGAAGATCGCGCCTCTTCTTCAGATGCTGGAAAGCGAACGGTTCCATGATGAGAAAGCAGATGAAACATGGAAGAAGATGCTCTTTTCGGAGCCGATCGAAAACCATACGCAGGTATTCCGTATGCTCTATGAAAGAGACCTGATCAAAGAAAAAGATGCGGAAGGATTAGCCGCCGAGTATCAGGGGATCATCGTGCTCGGGTATTTCACAAACGACATCGGTCGCGTGAAGGATTCCCTCACATCTTTCTACAAAAGATATTTCAAATAACGGAGAAACACATGAAAGTATACAGAACGAAAAAGGCCGGTGATAAGATCATCGAGACCTACGATCAGCTTCTCTCGAAGTGGGGCTGTGAGATAAAGGAACGGGATATTCAGACCGGATATGGAACCACACATGTGATCGAGACCGGCGCAGAAGACGGAACGCCCATGGTGCTTTTCCATGGTGTCGGAGATGACTCTGCGCTCATGTGGATCTTTAATGCAAAGGCACTCGGGACGAAGCTCCATCTTTATGCGGTCGACACGATTGGTGGTCCGGGGAAGAGCCGGCCGAATGAAAACTATAACAAGACATTCGACGATCTGCGGTGGATCGATGAGGTCATTGAGAAACTGGGCATCGGTCAGGCTTATTTTGCAGGAGTATCGATGGGCGGTTATCTGGTGCAGCTGTATTCTTTACGAAGACCGGAAAAGGTCATAAAAGCGATCAGTATTTCGGGGGCTGTGGCCGCGGCTACGAAGAATAATACCATGAAGGCCATGATGAAGATCTTCCTGCCGGAGGCGCTTTTCCCGACGGATAAGAATGTCATCAAACTCCTAAAGAAATTAAGCGGAAAGAACTATGCGGTGTTTACCGAAAATGAACTGATCCTTCAGCACTATAAGTGCCTCATTAAGGGATTCAACAACATGGCGATGGGATGCCATAAGGTGCAGGGATTTACTCCTGAAGAGGTGGATCAGATCCGTGATAAAGTCATTTATCTGGTCGGCGAAGAAGATCCTTTTGAGAAGATCGGCGGCAAGGCCCTGCTTCAGCAATACCAGATGAATGCGATATTCTACGAAGGCGCCGGTCACGGACTCAATCACGAACTGGCAGATGAGATCAACCAGAAGATATTGGAGATCGTTTCCTGAAACGCACACTTCCCATATAGTCTATCCATAGCAGAAACGGCTTACTGAATGCTCATACGCAGCCATTCACCGGTGGTCACGTTCTTAATAGATTCAGGGTAACAGGATCCATTAAGATAGAACAGGTATTCTGTGCCGTCTTCTGCGATGATGTTGAGGATACGGTCTCCATCAGTGGTGTATTTTGCAGACTGGATCTTTCCTGATTTATACTTTTTCAGAGTGGTGATAATATCGTCCAGATCGTGGCTGGTCTGGTCTATATCCATCGCTTCCCCGAGGATGGTACGGTTGTTTTCTTCGACATCCGTGTAGATGGGTGTGTTTGTCTTCGCGATCGTTGTCTTCTTCGTTTCTTCTATAGGTTCGTCGGCTTTTTTCTGCTTCTTGCAGCCGCAAAGACCTGTGGTCAGAATTGTTGCGATAAGTATGAGCGACAGTGCTTTTTTCATAGAATGATCCTCTTTCTCCGGCATAGTGCCTCTTTCTTTTCCACCTATCTGACGAGGGAATCCCAGATTCTGTTGCAAAAGCACTTTTATACTTTGGGCATAAAGACACGATCCCGAATCTGCGATACAATCGAAAAAAGCGATGATGAAGGAGGGATGACCATGAAACATTGTGGCACGAAAACGCTGGAAACTGAGCGCCTGATCTTGAGGCGGTTCAGAGAGGATGACGCGGAATCGATGTTCCGCAACTGGGCATCCGATCCTGAGGTAACGACATTCCTGACCTGGCCGACACATACGAGTGTGGATGTCACGAAACACGTGCTTTCGCTGTGGCTTCCGGAATATGAGAAACCGGATTACTATCACTGGGTGATCACGCTGAAAGAGAACGGGGATGAGCCGATCGGTACGATCCATGGCCTCATTAAGGAGGAACTCGAACTCGTGACGGTGGGTTACTGCCTGAGTCGGAACTACTGGCATAAGGGCATCATGTCCGAGGCGCTGCAGGCCCTGATCGACTTCTTCTTTACCGAGGTCGAAGCGAACTGTATCAACAGCTACCACGATCCCAGAAACCCG
Source organism: Mageeibacillus sp. UBA1193 (assembly GCA_002310155.1). Taxonomy (GTDB): domain Bacteria; phylum Bacillota; class Clostridia; order Saccharofermentanales; family Saccharofermentanaceae; genus Scatonaster. The sequence continues at coordinate 4,881 of DBYF01000117.1, forward strand.
AATTCGGGTAAGGTCATGAAGCACTGCGGCATGAAGCTCGACGGTACACTTCGTGCGTCGGATAAGAATAACACGGGCATCTGCGATGCAAGCTGGCACAGCATTCTTCGCGAGGAGTGGAAAGCGCGTTAAAGGAAGATGTTTCGTGCGTAAAAGTTGGAAAGAGGCGGGTGTCTTCTCAGGAGGATACCCGCTTCTGCGTCTCCAGCATCGCTTT
>DBYF01000055.1 GCA_002310155.1 Mageeibacillus sp. UBA1193
CCGTCGATGCCCGGCATCTTAATATCCAGAAGGATCAGATCCGGAAATCCTTTCTCGGGTAAGTATTCAAGTAACGCGTGCCCCGACTTGAGCGCCGTCACGCGCATGTTGTTCCTGCTTAAAATGTGTCCAGCCATCTTCAGGTTCGCGGTATCATCATCCACGACCATAACCCATTTCGCCATTGGAACCCTCCTAGTCCTCGTTATTCTCCTCCGGGAGGAATTCGAAGATCTCATCCTCCTCGGTATCATTCTCAGTATTCATCTCCATATTCGTTTCGATCACAGAGACGATCTTCTTGTAAAGATCCATCGCCTTGTCATGTCCGTCCGCGATCACGATCTCTTCACCACGGCCCGCCGCCGCTTCCAGATCCGCCGCCAGCTCGAAGAGCTTATCCGCGCCGATGGTCTTGGAAGTGCTTTTCAGGGAGTGGATATAGATCTCGTAATTCTTCCAGTCATGGTTCTCGAAACAGTTCTGGAGATTCGGAAGTTTCGTCTTCTGCTCCGAGCAATACTCGGAAAGGATCGACTTATACATGTCCACATCGTTCTGGCAGAAATACATACCTGCCTTCGTGTTGACACCCGCCTTCGCCAGCGCCGCGAAAAGCACTTTCACACTTTCATCTGCTGTTTCATCTTCCTTCTCCACCGGTCCCTCATCGAGTTCGACCTTCTCTTTCGGAAGATACGTAAGCATCATCTTCTCCAGGGCGTGTCCGTCGATCGGCTTGGTGAGATAATCATCGAATCCCTGCGCAATATATCTTTCTCTCGCACCGCGGATCACGTCCGCTGTCAGGCAGATGATCGGAGTCTTCTCATTGAGTTTGTTACCCAGTCCGCGGATCTCGTTCATCGCTTCGGTACCGTCCATACCGGGCATTCTCTGATCCATCAGGATCATGTCGTACTTATTCTCATCCGACAGGCGGATCGCTTCCTCACCGCTCAGTGCCGTATGGATGCGGACGCCGGTCTTCTTCAGGAGGTTCGCAGCCACGGCAATATTCATCTTCGTATCATCAACGATCAGGATCAGCGCAGTCGGAGCGTGGAAGGATTCCTTATAGATCTCCTCGTCCTCTTCCTCGGCGTTCGTAACTTCGAATTCACCGATCGGCTCATCCTTCTCGATCTTCTGCCAGATCTCGAACCAGAATTCGGAACCTTCGCCGTACTTGCTCTTGACCTTCAGTTCACTGTCCATCAGGCCGAGAAGCTTCGTGCACACCGACATACCGAGACCGGTACCTTCTATGTTTCTGTTTCTCTGAACATCCAGACGTTCGAAGGATTCGAACAGGCGCTTCATATCTTCTTCCTTGATGCCGATGCCGGTATCCCTGACTTCCACATAGAGAAGCACGGACGGCTCCGGATCATTCTTTCTCTCTTTTACCTTCGCCGACAGTGTGACGGTTCCTTTTTCCGTATACTTCACGGCATTCGTCAGAAGGTTCATGATGACTTCGTTGATCCTGGTGTTATCACCATAGAGTTCCGTCGGAATCTCAGGATCGATATCAAGCGCGAGTTCGAGGTTCTTCGCGCGTGCTCTCTCCGAGATCGAATTCATCACGTAGGAAAGCTGCGACTTCACATTGTACGGAGCGCAGACGATCTCCATTTTTCCGTTCTCGATCTTACTGAAATCGAGGATACTGTTGACCAGCGCCAGAAGGTTCTGTCCGGACTGGCGGATATTTCTCGAGTAACCCATGATTTCCCGGTTATCCGTCTCACGGATGATCATCTCATTCATGCCGAGGATCGCGTTGATCGGNNCTGATCTCATGGGACATATCGGCGAGGAAACGGCTCTTCGCTTTACTTGCTTCATCAGCCGCCTGCTTCTCCAGACGAAGTACTTTCTCGGCATATTCCTGCTGCTGCTTACTGTACTTATCCAGAACATATGCCAGGACCACGGCGATCGTTCCGCCGATAAGTGCGGCGACACCCGCTGCGATCAGGTAGCTTCTGACCAGTCCGCCAAGACCCTTCTTCATCTCGGCCTTACTTGTCGCAATACCGACATGCCATCCGCTGTTTTTCATCTTGGAAACAACGATCCCGCGGGTCACTCCGTCGTAGTCTTCGACGTACACCGTCTCGTCGGAATCAGTACGCATATTGGCAACTACATCCGCGTATGGAGCATCCGGGACCTGCATGATTCCGATTGGATCACCGGTAAAATTATATGCCTCGTTCGGATGCACGATCACACTCATATTCTGGTCTACGAGGAACGCGTAACTGTCATCTGCCACATCCGCGTCCGCAATAATATTGACCAGCACATCAACGAAGATATCCGCCGCGATAATGCCCTTCAGTTCACCATCCGCACGGACCGCCTTCGAGATCGTAATGATCGGGGCTTTCGTATCCGAGTCCATGTATGGTGCAGAGTAATAGATCTCATTCGTTTCCGCCGCGACTGTATACCAGTCACGTTCATGGGAGAAATCGACAGTCCCGTCCGCGACGAAGTCCGACGCGCACGCCATCGTATTATCCGGGAAAGTAAAGTAGATATCGTAGATGTAGCCCTTCGTATTCAGGCTGTCGTAAACAGATTTCAGATAATCATGAAAAAACGCCCAGTCCTGGTCGAAGAACCTGCTGTACTCGATATTGGCAGCAAGCGTATCGACGATCGTGGCGTTTCCGTTCAACCATGTGGTAAGTTCCTGCGCGTATTTATCGGCTGCGACGCGGTATTTCTCTTCCGACTGTGTAAAGACACTCTGCTTCGCTCTACGGTAACTGATAACAGAAAGCAGACCTGTACTGATCAGAACGACCAGTACGATCACAATCGTCAACCTGACACGGAATCTTCTCATACCCCAACTACCGGTGCACGCCCCTCCGCATACACCGAACCGCCTTTACTTCGCTTACCCTCTTTTCTGCCCCTTACACCCCCGCGTGACACACGGCAGAATTCGATAGAGTAATTGTATCATAGAGCGCCCTTCACCTTCTATCATTTCAAGCCCCGAAATAGTGTGTTTTTCGGAACTTTTTGCCTTATTCCGTTTACATAAAATTCATATTTACAAAAGGGATTTAGATTATTCCCCCGACTCCCCCTTTCCACTATGCAGAAACAGCGGAGATCCGTGATATAATCAAAGGAAGAATTCCAATGAGACAGGAGGGAGTACCATGAAGAAATTCGAGATCACTGCCGTTCTGGAAGAAGCCTGCCGACAGACTCTTCTCTGCCGTATGTTCTTAAAGGCCGATCCGAACTGTTACAGCTGTTTTCCGATCAAGTCCAGCGAGGAACTGTTCCTTTACATGGATGAACAGGATTTCCGTCTCGACGGATACGTCGTCCGCCGCATGAAGGATATCGTCGAGATCAACTCCAAGGTGGATCTGACGAATGACATCCTCGAGAGCGAAGGCGTAACAGCACAGGTCAAGAAACTCGATATCGACATTACCTCCTGGGAGGGCGTGCTCTCCTATCTTACCCACAACCGTCTCAACGCGATCTTCGAGTCCGAAGACAGAAACAGCGGGAACATCGACTTCGTGATCGGCCGCATCGAGAAAAGAGATGACCGTTACATCTACGTCCGTGCTTTTGACACCGATGGAAAATGGGATGATAAAGCGACGAGGATCGCTTTTGCCGGTCTGATCTCCATCTCTTTCGGGACGAGATATGTGGAGGTCTTCAGCAAATATCTGCCTCCCTGCCCTGTGGAGCGCGATATCTCCATCCTTCCCAAGACATAAGCGGAAAGCCCCGGAATTCGCCGTTTGTAACACTGTTACACGAAAGATCTACCTATACGAAAAGCACTGGAGGACATTAAAATGCACTATACTTATCGACCCAGCGACGTCTGCTCTACTAAGATCGATTTCGAGATCAACGACGGTGTGATCACCAATGTCGTTTTCACAAACGGATGTAACGGCAATCTCAAAGCGATCGGAAAACTCGTTGACGGATGGACCGCGGATGATATCGCGGACAAGCTTCTCGGCAACACCTGCGGATTCAGGCCGACTTCCTGCGCCGACCAGCTCGCGAAAGCCGTTCTGGAAGCGAAGGCTTCCGAGAAGTAAGACTTATACTTTTACTTCATACAGCATTTTCACGGAGACCCGCCGGTACCACGGCTGGGTCTTCTTTGCATTCTGAATACCCAGTTTACCGCTTTCGATCAGCGCCTTGAGTTCATCGTCAGTGATGCCGTCCTCACTGAACACGGCTTTCTGCGCGATCGTTCTGGCACGCGAATACGGCCGCTTCTTCCACTTCTTTCCGATCCACGAAAAGTAGTGATAGTATGCTCTTGCGCGGGCGTTGATATTCTTCTGTCGGAAAGCTCTCTTCCACACCGCCGAATATATAGCGCGGATCAGGATCAGCACCAGAAGGATCCCGCCGATCCACATGAGAAGTTTCCTGTTCTTTGAGAAGAACTTGGAGATACTTCCGTTCTTTCCCTTTTCTTCCTTAGACTTGTCAGATGCAGTTCCTGTACTTCCGGAGCTCGGGTCAGCAGGTCCTCCCTGTGTGTTTCCGGAAGAGGAAGCAGTAGGATCTTTTTGCGCAGGCGTAGGTGTCGCATTCCGGCCGGATGTTTTCGGGATCAGATTCAGGCTATCCACTTCACTTGGGATATTATATTCTTTCATGACCGCGTTCACATCGAAGTCTGCTGCCACCAGCTTATTTCCCGGTGTCGCATCGCCCATGATCCATCCGAATTCCGGAGAGAAGAATTCGAACCATGCGTGCGCGTCCTTCGTGGACACGTCATAGGTCACTCCCGACTCATAGATCCCGTCTACCATGTATCCTGAACAGTATCTGGCCGGCACGCCGAGCATACGCAGGAGAATGACCGAAGTGGACGCATAGTGAACACAGAATCCTGTCGGACTCTCCGTCATGAACCATAAGACGAAGTCCTCGTCCGCAGGAGGAAAATCCGTGTGTTTATCGTAGGGGTGAAGCTGGCTGACAAACGACGTCACGGCAATGACTTTATCGTAATCCGAGCAGGTGATCCTGCCTTCATAGATATCCATATACCACTCCGGAAGAATGCCGCTGTCGAGGATCCCCTCGCGTGTTTCTGCAGGGACATATAGATTCGCTGAATTCACATACTCCAGATACTCCTCTGTCCAGATATCTTCAGATCTTCTTACCGGAATATTGCCTACCGCGTATTTGTTTTCTGCCGAACCGGTATATCCGGTCCGGGATTGGACATTCAGCGAGATCCTGGAAGGCACATCATCATGTCTGCTGCTCATATACCAGTCCGTGTAACAGGGAGGATAACAAAACACGTCAGCAAGCGCTGATCCATCGATGAGAAGCAGGTATGGCGCTTCCACGTATTCCGGGTAAATTTCACTGCCATAAATACTGTCACTATCCGGCTCATCTTCAGATAGGAGCCACTCATGTCCTGTATAAGTATTGAGCGTCATATTCCGGATATACAGATGACTCGTCGGAGTATAACCGGAAGCCAGTTCATTCTCTCTTCTTGTTACATTCAGTACCGTATAGTCCGGCGGATCGAAATGACCGACCTGATTCAGCGATTCCATCTCTTGTCGCAAGATATAGATACTGCCGTTCTCATCTTCATGCATGACGATCGAACCCATATAGTTCTGGCTCATATCCTTGATCAGTTTATCGAGATCCGATTCAGGCTCTTCACTACTGATCCCGTCTCTCTTGAAGAAATGCTCCAGGCTCTTGAGCTGACGGCTCGCCAGTTCCTGCTTGTCATAGCCGTTCTGAGGAAACCACAGTCCGACGAGAAATGCCATGCAGAGTGCGGGGATCGCCAGGATGCAGAGTTTTCTGTCACTGTCCACGCGGTTGCTTTTACGGAGGCTCTGGAAAAAGCACAGAAGGAGCACACCTGCGATCGCAAGTTCGCACCAGATCTGCTTCGGGAATTTATAGTTCAGCGCGACCGACGCGAATAAGAACGGGATAAAGAAGATCACACTCAGAATGGTGTTCTTTCTTCTCGTGATCACAAAGGATGTAAACAGGACCGGAATGATATTGATCAGAAGAAGGAATTCTGTCAGAGCGGCTTTCGGATCTTCTGCTTCCACAAACGTGAAAGGAATGGCACGGAAGGTATATCTCTTCAGCGCGAACAGAAGCGTATCCATGCCATCCCGGAAACTTGAGGCATGGAAGTAAGTAAGAAGTGCGGGCAAGATAAGCGACAGGAACAGAAGCATTCGAGATACCCATTTTTTCTTCTCCGTCAGGATATGGATAGACGTAGCAAGAAATGCCATCAGGATCACGCCGGACACGAAGACCGGTTCATTTACCTTAAGAAGGTAAGTACTTGTCAGCATGAGCGTAAAACTGATGCACAGAAGTGACGTCAGGAATGTTGAGAAGATATAGTTTACCGGCTTAGCGGGTACGTAAGGAGCCGGGATACGATCACTTTTTCTCATCGTCCGCCTCCTTCGGTATCTTCATGTTGAGGATCCTCATCACCGCAAGATCCAGGTCACGCTGCGACTGGATCTCAAATGCGATCTCTCTTCTTCTCGGAGGAAGCACACGGATCTTATGAGGCATTTCCTTTTTCAGGAAGTATTCGGATGTAAAGATCAGTTCTCCCATATTCCTGTCGAAGATATCTCTGTCATATTCCAGCTCCAGGAAAACACGGGCATGACCGAAGCACTCCTCCTGCGGTTCTTTTACCAGAAGAGTGTCCTTCTTTGCCGAAGCTTTCCAGTGGATATTCTTGATCGGATCGCCGAGGAGATAATCACGCACGTCATAGATCTCTGAATAAGGTGACTGGGTCTTCCTAAGGTTCTTCGCCTTAAAGCCGTTCATATCCGGCATTACATCCGGCATCTGCGGGACCGGCTGGATCACCACTTCACAGGATGATTTCGCCTTCTTTCTTTTCCAGAAAAGGCCGAAAAGATCGTAGATCTTCACCTTCTCAATATCGAATCGGAAAGCACCGCAATGGGATGTATCTACCGGGATCTTCACGAGGCGGTCCCCATGGATATTGATCTTGCGCTTCGTGACATGATCGGTCATCTTCTCCGTCACCGAATAGCGGATACGGATAACGGAGAACATGGAAATGCCGCTCTTTCCCATATCCATAGTGATGGTAGCGTGATCGCCGATCTTCACATTTCTCGGCGCGGTCAGGCGCACTCTCTTACTTCTCCCGGAAAGAAGGCACATCAGAAGTGCCAGCGGCGGGATCAGAAGGAGAATGATCAGACAGTACCACGCGAACCACATCTGATAGAAAGTGAAGAACAGCATGCCACCGAGCAGCGCTAAGATGTAGAGAACCCAGTTCTTGATCATAGTACGTACTGCCCTTTAGATCTTCGGTGCGGGAATCGACTTTAAGATCTCCTTGGTAATGTCCATCATGCGGCGTTCACTGACTTCCGCTTCCGGAGTCAGCATCAGACGATGCCCCATGACCGGACCGAAGACAGCCTGCACATCCCCGGGGATCACGTAGTTCCTATGGAAAAGATACGCATAGGATCTGGCCATGGATGTCAGCGCCAGGGTCGCACGCGGGCTCGCGCCTCTCTCGAGATCCGGATGTGAACGTGTCTTGGTGACCAGTGCAATGATATAGTCGAGCATCTCATCGGAAACAAATACACGGCTGACCTCTTCCTGCATGATCAGGAGCTCTGTCGCACTGCAGAGGCAGCGTACTGAATTCAGTGGGTTATTACCGTCTTTACGGTCCTCCAGCATCGCCTTCTCTGCGTCAGGTGCCGGATATCCCATGGAGATACGGATCGCGAATCTGTCCATCTGGGAGTCCGGAAGGAGTGATGTACCGGAAGCACCGGACGGGTTCTGTGTCGCAAATACTGTGAATGGTTTTGGAAGCGCGTAGGTGTTGCCGTCGACCGTGACCTGACCTTCTTCCATGGCTTCGAGAAGCGCGGATTGCGTACGGCTCGAAGCACGGTTCAGCTCATCGGCAAGGAAGAGGTTATGGAATACAGAACCCGGCTGATACACCATCGACTGCGAGGTCTTGTCGAATACGGAGAATCCGGTGATATCGGACGGAAGTACGTCCGGAGTAAACTGTACTCGTCCGTAATCCAGGCCCATCGCACGTGAGAATGCCAGCGCCATCGTCGTCTTTCCGACACCCGGCACGTCCTCGATCAGGACATGTCCGCCGGACAGTATTCCGGCCAGTGCCTGAAGGATCACGGCATCCTTTCCGCAGATAACTCTTCTGATCTCCGCGATGATCGCGTTCGTTCTTTCACTCATATAAACTCTTCCCCGTTTCTTATTACTTAGTGTTCACCCCAGCTTCAATATGCTTTCTACCCTTTTCCCCTTTTTGAAAAGCATTCCTTCTCATCCCCTCATGGAGGCATATGCCTTTCCGTTCTGCATCTGTACTTTCTTATACTCCGCAAGCTCGCTGATCGTGACCAGTGTATATCCCCGTTCGATCAGTGCCGGAATGACTGTCTCCATCGCCGTTGCCGTCGTCTCATAGAGATCGTGGCACAGGATGATGTCGCCATCACGGACATAGTTCAGCACTTCATTGATAACGTGCTGGCTGTCACGGTACTTCCAGTCATTGGTATCGATCGACCACAGGATCATCGGCATATCGACATTGGCCGATACAGTCGCGTTATAAGAACCTCCTACAGGACGCATGACCTTCGGATAGATACCGGTAAGGTTATAGATCGCGTCCGCAGTATCCCAGATCTGCTTATGGACAGCGTCACCTGAGATCCTCGTCAGTGTCGTGTGATTCCATGTATGGTCACCGATCTCGCAGTGCATATTCGTCGCACGGATGATGCAGTCCCTGTATCTGTTGACACGGTCACCGGTTACGAAGAATGTCGCATGCGCGTCATATCTTTCGAGAACATCCAGGATACGCATCGTTACATCCGCATACGGACCATCGTCGAACGTCAGCGCGACGATCTTCTCGGGAACGGCTTTCTCCACATGGGTATCGATGCCGTACTCACTCATCTTCTCGTCGAAGGCCGGATCCTGAAGGATCGAATACAGAACTCTTTCTCTGGTGATCCCGTTGGAAAGACCGATCTTATATGCCTGGATCTTCTCCGGTGCAGGTGCTTGTCCGTAGAAGACTTCGAATACCGTATTCAGGAAGTCATCGTCGCTTGGCATGAGTTCCTGGCTCTCCGGTGTAGAGAGCATCTTCGAGATCGTTTCCCTTACTCTTCCCGGATCGTCGACCGTTTCCTTGACGTAGGTATTCAGATCGTCCGCGCTCGGATGGACGCCGGCAAACTGAGTATAAAGGCGTGTCAGGAACGACGTCAGTTCAAAGTTGTTATCTCTCGGCTCAGTAAGCTCGACCGTTCCCGGGTTGATGCCCAGACGTGCGCAGCGGTCGACAAAGCCCTGATCTTCCGAGAGCTTAGCGGTGACATAACTGATGGAGACACCGGCATCGAGATCCTGAAGATAAAGTGCTTTTTCCTCTGAAGTCGCTTCACGGCCAAGCATCACGCGGCAGAGCGATGCGATCGTCTGCTCATCCGATCTTGCCTGAGATGTGTAATCGGAAGAACGGATGATCTTATTGAGCGTCGGCCCGATGTCCTTACCATCGCGGAAATACTCGACCCAGATATTTGATTCTTTTGCCACCGGTGCTCTTCCATACAGTTCCGTAAAGATCTCACCTACGAAAGCGGCAAGCTCCGGATCCCGGTCTCTCGGTTCCAGATCCGTGACCTCACCGGGCTCGATGTCATACTGCGTGCACATCGAAGTGAACTCAGGAACTTTCGATACATCGTTGATATACTTTCTTACACTGACACCTTTATCCAGGTACGCAGCGTACGTTTTTACTGTGCTGTCGTCCGGTTCTTTGCCGGTCATCACCTGCGTGATCAGGCTGACCGTCTGCTCAGAAGAATAGCCCTTCGCTTTAAAGGCTTCGCTGTCGGTCAGCATCTCGACCATACCTGTCGCGGTCGTGTTTCTATCCTTAAGGTTCAGGTACCAGAATCCGTATGATTCCGGATCCGGCTCCTCGTCCAGTAAGATCTTATATGTCCGGTCCACGAAGTCCGAGGTGAGGTCCTTTTCCGCACGGACTTTCGATGGGACCATGCATGTTCCTGCCAGGATGCACACCGCGAGGATCACTCCGGCTGTTCTTTTTACATAGCAGGCACACTTGTTTTTCTTTTTGGCCATTACTTACTCACCCCACAAATTACAGGCATACCGCCTGCTATCACATTTTCAGTATATATGAAACACATAACAGGTAAGTGACATATATGCAATTTTCTGGTTACGGGCATCGGAATTTCAGGCATTTCGGGCATAAAAAGAGGGGCTGGGAAACACATAAAACCAGCCCCTTTTACTCGAGCGAAAAGAAATAACGGAAAAACAGAAAACAATCCTCGCTCGTTACAAACCTATTCGCCTATACTATAGCTCCTTTAGGCATTTTGCGCCACAGAATATCGTCCCTGAAAGTATAACAATATTTCGCGGAAGGGATTTATTCCTGTTCAAAAGCAAAAGAAAACCGGAGCAGATCACATATCATCTGCTCCGGTTTTTGCTTTATTATCTGTTTTTTCAGATCATCTTCTCGGAGAGCTTTACGCCGCCGAGGATGTGGAAATGTACGTGCTTAACGGTCTGTCCGCCGAACTCACGGCAGTTGTTGATGACTCTGAATCCTTCGTCGATGCCGGTTGCCTTTACTACTTCCGGGATCGCGTCGAGGACGTCACCGAGTGCCTCTTTGCCCTCTGCGGAAGAAGACATATCGAGGATGTCGTCAAAGTGCTTTTTCGGAACGATCAGAACATGTACCGGAGTCGCCGGGTTGATGTCCTTAAAAGCCAGGACCTTATCGTTCTCAAATACTTTGGTGGAAGGGATCTTACCTTCAACAATATCGCAGAATAAACACATACGTTTTTCCTCCTTACAGCATCTTTTCAAGTTCAACTTTTACAGCTGCCAGAGCATCGTCGATGCCAGCCGGATTCTTACCGCCGGCCTGCGCCATGTTCGGACGTCCGCCGCCGCCACCGCCGACGATCGGAGCGATCGCCTTGATGAGGTTACCGGCATGAGCACCGGCCTTAACCGCGGAATCTGTCGCCATGATGACGATATTGGCCTTGCCGTCGCAGGAAGAAAGGAGAGCGACTACGCCGTCACCGATCTTATCCTTGAGCTGGTCGCCGAGATCACGGAGAGCACCCATCTCGACGTTGTCGAGCTTCGCAGCGAGGAGCTTGACGCCCTTCACATCTTCAGTCTGCTCGAGAGAATTGCCGAGAGCTTCCTTCGCTGCCTTGGACTTCAGGGACTCAACTTCAGCGTTGGCTGCCTTGAGGTCTTTCTGCAGGTGATCGATCTTGGTTACGATCTCGGACGGATTTGCCTTCAGGAGCTTCGCAGCTTCATTGAGGAGATCCTCGAGTTCCTTATAGTAAGCGAGCACGCCGTCACCGGTCAGAGCTTCGATTCTTCTTACGCCTGCAGCAACACCGGACTCAGAAAGGATCTTGATGGATCTGATCTGGGATGTGTTGCTTACGTGAGTACCACCGCACAGCTCAACGGAGAATGCATCCTTGAAGTCTGCTTCGTTGTTTCCGGATGTGCCCTTGCCCATGCTGACGACACGGACGACATCGCCGTACTTCTCACCGAACAGTGCCATCGCGCCGGTGGATACAGCTTCCTGCTGGCTCATCTCGTCTGTGCGGACAGCGAGAGAAGCAGCGATCTCTTTATTTACGATCGCTTCAGCCTGTGCGATCTGCTCGGCAGTCATCGCAGCATCGTGGGAGAAGTCGAAACGCAGACGGTCCGGAGTTACCAGAGAACCCTTCTGCTCAACGTGATCACCCAGCACGATCTTCAGTGCTTTCTGCAGAAGGTGTGTCGCGGAGTGGTTCTTACATGTGTTGTTGCGGTTAGATTCGTCGACGAAGAGTTCAGCACAGCTGTCCTTTTTGATCGAACCCTTGGAAACATAACCTGTATGACCGACACGGCCGTTTGCGAGGTGGATCGCCTCAGTTACCGTAAACTCACCGTCAGCGGTCTTGATGATACCCTTATCACCGACCTGACCACCCATGGTACCGTAGAAGGAAGTAACGTCTGTTACGATCGTACCCTTCTCATTCTCGGAGAGGGAATCCTTCAGGGAAGCTTCGTCAGCGATCGCGACGATCTTACCTTCCGTATTCAGTCCGTCATATCCTACGAACTTTGTCGTGATGCCTTCATCAAGCGCATCGAAGATACCTGCGGAAGCGTTGAGCTTCGCGGAGAAGTTCTGGCTGTCACGAGCCTTCTGCTTCTGCTCTTCCATGGATACCTTGAAGCCTTCTTCGTCGACTTTGAGGCCCTCTTCCTCAGCAAGCTCTGTGGTGAGCTCGAGCGGGAAGCCGAATGTATCGTACAGATAGAAAGCGTCTTTACCTTCGATCTCTTTCTTACCTTCGGAACGTGCTGTATCGAGGATCTTCTTGAACTCCTTCATGCCGTTCTCGAGAGTGCTCTCGAAACGCTCGATCTCCTTAGTCAGTTCGTTCAGGATGAACTCACGGTTGGAGGTCAATAGCGGATAGCTGTTCTTATAGATCTCATCGATAAAGATGGTTGCGATCTTGAGGATGTCATCCTTCTTGAGGTTCAGTGTACGGGCGTGTCTTACCGCACGGCGGATCAGACGGCGGAGTACGTAGCCGGCGCCTGCGTTTGCAGGAACAAGCTTCGCAGCATCACCGATGAGCATAACGGATGTACGTGTGTGGTCAGCGAGGATACGCATAGAGCGTGTCATCTTCTCGTCCGCATTGTACTTCTGTCCGGAGACTTTCTCGATATAAGCGATGACCGGTGCGAACAGGTCGATCTGGTAAACATCACGGGAACCGTTGAGGAATGCGAGGATTCTCTCCAAGCCCCAGCCGGTATCTACGTTCTTCTGCTTCAGCGGAGTAAGGGTACCGTCCTTGTGCTTTTCGTACTGCATGAATACGTCGTTACCAAGCTCGGTGTACTTACCGCAGGAACAACCCGGGCCACAGTCCGGACCGCAATCCGGGCGGTCAGCGATGTAGAACATCTCGGAGTCCGGGCCGCAAGGACCGTACTCGAGGCCCCACCAGTTATCGTCGGCACCGAGGTAGTAGATGTTTTCTTTCTTAAAGCCGGAAGCGATACGGAACTCTGCGCCCTCTTCGTCACGCGGTGCATTCTCGTCACCTGCGAAAACAGTAGCAGCGAGGTGATCGGCGTCAAATCCGAAGACCTGTGTCAGAAGCTCGAAGCTCCACTGGCATCTCTCTTTCTTGAAGTAGTCACCGAGGGACCAGGAACCCATCATCTCGAAGAAGGTAACGTGGCTCTTATCACCTACGGAGTCGATATCGTTCGTACGGACGCAGCCCTGTACGTTGCAAAGTCTTGTGCCGAGCGGGTGCTTCTGGCCGAGAAGATACGGCATCAGCGGCTGCATGCCGGCGACATTGAACATAACGCCCGTTGATCCGTCAGATACCAGCGATACGGCGCCGACATCCACATGACCACGGTCGATGTAGAACTGCTTCCAGGTGTTTCTCAATTCATCTGAGGTAAACTGTCTCATTCTGTTTCGTCTCCTTACGTAAAAAGCGAGGCACGCGCCGTAGATTTCGCGTGCCCCGATATTTTACACGATTTAAGAGAGAAAATCTATATATTTATACTTAAGATTCCAGTGCTTTTCGCAGATGCTCCTGATACTTTTCCCGGATGCTCTTCGGGCCCACGATCGTGAAGCCTCCCTCGAACTGGAAGATCCACGCGAAGAACGTCGGACTGACGTTTACGGTCACACTGGCGATCAGATAATCGGGGTCCTTGGGATCCTGCATCACGGCGACATTCTGCTCGAAACGGTCGTAGAACTGGGTCAGCAGGCTCTTCCTGAAGCGGATCTGCACTGCGACCGGTTCTGTGCCGAACATGTTGAAGGATTCCTCCATGTACTTGGCCACGTTGAAGCCTTTCGGCGGCTTGGCCAGCGGGGATTTCTCATCGATGGTGACCTTCTTCATGCGGTCGATACGGAAGTTTCTCAGCTTATCCTTCTCCCCCTCCGGACTCTGCTCCGGACGTGTGCCGATGCAGTAGTAGAATCCGTTGTTCCAGGTCAGTGCCAGCGGATGGAGGATATACTTCATGCCATCATGCTTCAGGACCTCGCCCTTTCCGAACTCATAGTCGATGTACTGGAAAGTCACAGGATGCTTCTGCGTCATGGCACGGCGGATCGCGCTGACAGTATAGATAAAGTCGTTATTGTTCGAGTGATGGCGGCCGATATAGTGGATCTGCTCATTAAGCTCCGAGGCATATCCCGAGGAAGTCTGGCTCTTGAGCTTCTTGATGATCATCGCCTTCTTCTTCTCGGTCATAAAACCCGCCGATTCGACGGCATCGATGAGGATCATGAGTTCTTCCGGTTCAAAATCACGGTCTTCGATATAGTATTTCGGACTTCTGCCGCCGGATTTCTCGACCGCGACAGATGAATCCTGAAGCGCCCGGATGTCCTCGTAGAGCGTCTTTCTGTTTACCTGAAAGCCGGCTTCATCCAGCTTGACGGTAAGCTCCCGGATCGTCAGTCCGTGAGACGCGTCCGTCTCCTTGAGAAGGATATCCATCAGGCAGAGAAGCCTGCCTCTTCCGTTTTCCCGATTCGCCATGATCCCACCTCCAATCGACTCTCTACATATCACTATAACACTAACAGGGCTGAATCTTGCAACAGACAGCGCGAGAAGCTTTTTCTACGCAGATTTACAAGATTTTTCTCCTGACGCGTGCTATAATGTTATGGCTTATTTTCTAATAGCATGGGAGGGTATCCATGAATTACATCTATAACGACATCGCGGTCGCAGCTCCGAAGATCCTTCTGCCGAAGCAGGGAACCGATCTTTCCAAGTGGGCCTGCATCGCGTGTGACCAGTTCACATCCGAGCCGAAATATTGGGAGGATGTGGAGAATACCGTAGGAACTGCACCGTCTACACTCCGTATGTTCCTTCCGGAAGTTTATCTCGAGAAAGAGACACCGGAGCAGATCGACGCCCGTCTTTCCGCTATCACGGAGTCCATCAACAAGTACATCGCCGAGGGCATCTTAACCGAGCTTGACCCGGGCTTTATCCTTCTCGACAGAAAGACGAAGTACAACGATTCCAGAAAGGGCCTGATGCTCGCTCTGGATCTTGAGCAGTATGATTTTACTCCGGGCAACAAGAGCCGTATCCGCGCAACTGAGGGTACCGTTCTTTCCCGTATCCCCCCGCGTGTCCGCATCCGTGAGCGCGCACCGATCGAGATGCCGCACATCATGGTCCTGATCAATGACCCTGAAAGAACAGTGATCGAGCCTGCTTTCTCCGCACTTTCGAACGACAGCAGCAATCTCGTTTACGACACTGACCTCATGTCTGAGGGCGGCCACATCAAGGGTTATTTCACCAAGGCCGGTTCCGATACCGCCGAGGGCATTATCTCCGCTCTAAAAGCACTTCTGTCCGCTTCCGAGGATGGCTTCCTCTTCGCTGTCGGCGACGGCAACCACTCTCTGGCTACCGCGAAGAAGCACTGGGAGAATGTCCGTGAGACGCTTCCGGAATCAGAGAGAGAGAATCATCCGGCACGTTACTGCCTCGTCGAGATCGTAAACATCCACGACGAAGGACTCCAGTTCGAGCCGATCCACAGAGTCACCTTCGGTCTTACC
>DBYF01000011.1:0-2680 GCA_002310155.1 Mageeibacillus sp. UBA1193
GTGTTGTGCGATTTGACAAAATATGAGAGGTCGGGCGGGGGAACCTGAGATTTCGGGACGAGTGGTTTTCGATCCGTGAAAGGGAAGGGGGCACGTGAGAGAGGAGGTGCATTTATCCTAAAACCAGTAGGGTTATTTCGCCCTAAAAGGTCTATAATGAAAACATAGATTCTTTTCAAGATTAGCGATTTTGACGCGCGCCCCAGACGGCGCGGCGACTGTTTCTAAAGAGGAGGATGGCTTTATGAATCATAAGGAACGCATGCTGGCGAATCTGCCGTACAAGTCCTGGCTGGACGGCCTTTCCGAAGAACGTATGGCGAATAAGACGAAGGTCTTTAAGTACAATAATCTCCCGCCGGATCAGCCGGAGGAAAGGGAAAAGCTCCTTCGCGAGATCCTGGGCAGCACGAAAGAAGGCTATATCTGCATCGAGTCGCCGTTTTTCTGCGATTACGGCTACAACATCTCGGTCGGCACGAACTTCTTCGCGAACTATAACTTCGTCGTCCTCGATGTCGGCAAGGTCACGGTCGGCGACAACTTCATGTGCGGCCCGAACGTTATGCTCTGCACCGCGGGCCATCCGCTCCACCCCGAGACCCGTATCTCCGGATATGAGTACGGCATCGACATCACGATCGGCGACAACGTCTGGATCGGCGGCAATGTCTGCGTCATGCCGGGCGTTAAGATCGGAAACAACGTCGTCATCGGCGCGGGCTCCGTCGTTACGAAGGACATTCCGGACAACATGCTCGCATTCGGCAACCCCTGCCACGTCGTAAGGGAGATCACCGAGGAAGACCGCGATTACTACTTCAAAGACAGGAAGTTCGACGTCCAGGATTACAAGTGATCCTGCTGCGCGATCTCCGCTCGATTCTCGTGTGATCCGCGCTGTGACTTGCGCTGTGATCCGCGCGCGGCCCTTTATATGAAGCCTTTCAAAAACCGGTGCAAACAAGCGCCGGTTTTCTTTTCGATTTTTGTGTAAGTTTTCCTAAAAAACTTCGTGACACGGAAGAGTGCATACGCTATGATGATGGTGTAATGAAAATCATTTCTCCGGAAAGAGTATTTTCTTTTCCGGAAGCACTTGTGGACGGGGTGGCTCCTGTCCCTTGGAATTCAGACCGTGTGGCGGGGTGGCACCTGCCGGGAGACGCGGTTCATGTCGGGGTGGCACCTGACGCATGAGGACCAGTGCTTTTGGAGCGGAAGAGAAATGAATGGAAGATGGTTTTTATGCAAGGCTTTTTAAGATGAATGATTCGGGAGAGGGTCCGATTAAGGATGCTCCGCAGAAAACTTCGCGAGGGAGGATTATTGCAATGTTTGTACCTGGAAAATGGTCGGAGGACATCTGTGTCCGCGACTTTATCAACAAGAATTACACACCGTACGATGGAGACGAGTCGTTTCTGGCGGGCCCTACGCAGGCAACCACCGATCTGTGGAATAAGATCCTGGAGCTCCGCAAGCAGGAAAAGGCGAACGGCGGCGTCCTTGACATCGACGAGCACACCATATCTACTATTACTTCCCATGCCCCGGGATATATCGACAAAGACAAAGAAAAGATCGTCGGCCTGCAGACCGATGCTCCGCTGAAGCGCGCGATCATGCCGTTCGGCGGTATCCGCATGGTCAGATCTTCTCTCGAAGCTTACGCCAGAGAGATGGATCCGGAGGTCGAGCGTGTCTTCCAATATAGAAAGACCCATAACGACGGCGTTTTCGACGCTTACACACCTGAGATGCAGCGCGCACGTCACTGCGGTATCCTGACCGGTCTTCCGGATGCTTACGGCCGCGGACGTATCATCGGCGACTACCGCCGTATCCCGCTTTACGGTACTGCGTTCCTGATCGCCCAGAAGAGAAAGGCGAAGGACCAGATCCTGCCTGACGTTATGGACGTGGAAACGATCCAGCAGAGAGAAGAGATCTCCGAGCAGGTCAAGAGCCTGTACGAACTGACGAAGATGGCGCAGAGCTACGGCTTCGATATTTCGCGTGCTGCGAGAAACTTCACTGAGGCCGTTCAGTGGCTGTACTTCGGCTACCTCGGCGTTGTTAAAGAGCAGAACGGCGCAGCGATGTCTCTCGGACGTGTTTCCACCTTCCTCGATATCTACGCGGAAGAGGAACTGAAGAACGGCACGATGACTGAGTCCGAGATCCAGGAAGTTGTTGACCACTTCATCATGAAGCTCCGTATCGTCCGCTTCCTTAGAACACCTGCTTACGACGAGCTTTTCTCTGGCGACCCGACATGGATCACAGAGTCCATCGGCGGTATCGGTCTCGACGGCCGTCACATGATTACCAAGATGAGCTATCGTTTCCTGCATACACTTGAGAACATCGGATCCGCACCGGAGCCGAACATGACGATCCTCTGGAGCCCGAACCTCCCGGAGAACTTCAAGAAGTACTGCGCAAAGATCTCCATCAACACTTCCTCCATCCAGTATGAGAGCGATGAGCTGATGCGTGAGAAGTTCGGCGACGACTACGCGATCGCATGCTGCGTTTCCGCAATGCGTGTCGGAAAGCAGATGCAGTTCTTCGGTGCCCGCGCTAATCTGGCAAAAGCACTGCTCTACTCGATCAACGGCGGCCGCGATGAGAAGACCGGCGACCAGGTCGGTCCGGTTAGAAATCCGATCACTTC
>DBYF01000011.1:2749-9670 GCA_002310155.1 Mageeibacillus sp. UBA1193
AAGTACTGCTACGAGCGTCTCGAGATGGCGCTGCACGATGAGAAGATCGATAGAACCATGGCCTGCGGCCTGTCCGGTCTTTCCGTTATCGCCGACAGCCTCTCCGCGATCAAGTACGCGAAGGTCAAGCCGATCAGAAACGAGATGGGCCTGGCAGTTGACTTCGAGATCACCGGCGACTACCCGCAGTACGGTAACGACAACCCGAAGGTTGACCGTATCGCAGCTGAGGTCGTCCGTAAGTTCATGAAGCACCTCAGCAAGCACAAGTGCTATCGTAACGCCCGCCCGACACAGTCGATCCTCACGATCACATCCAACGTCGTTTACGGTAAGAAGACCGGTTCCACACCGGATGGCCGTAAGGCCGGCGAGCCTTTCGCTCCGGGCGCTAACCCGATGCACGGCCGTGACAGATCCGGTGCAGTTGCTTCCATGAGATCTGTTGCCAACCTGCAGTACGACTACAGCGAGGACGGCATCTCCTACACCTTCTCCATCCTGCCTTCGACACTGGGCAAGACCGAGGAAGAGCAGAAGACCAACCTCTACAATCTCCTCGACGGTTATTTCACCGACGGCGGTCACCACATCAACGTCAACGTCATTCTGCGTAAGACGCTGCTTGATGCGATGGATCACCCGGAGAAGTACCCGCAGCTTACGATCCGTGTCTCCGGTTACGCTGTTAACTTCACGACACTGACCCACGAGCAGCAGCTGGAAGTTGTAAGAAGAACCGTACACTCGAAGTTCTGATCGTTTTCGAAAATGTCTGAAACAATCAAAGGTTATGTGCACTCGATCGAGACCCTCGGTGCCGTTGACGGGCCGGGGCTCCGCTTCGTGCTGTTCCTTCAGGGCTGCCCGCTGCGGTGCAAGTTCTGCCATAACCCCGACACGTGGCGCTTCGAGGGCGGGGAGGAGTACACCGTCGACGAGATGGTGAAGAAGATCCTCCGTTACCGCACGTACATCGCGAGCGGCGGCGTCACGATCTCCGGCGGCGAACCGCTGCGTCAGGCCGAGTTCGTCCTCGCCGTGATCCGCGCGCTCCACGAAGAGGGTATCCACGTCGCGGTCGACACGTCCGGCGTTTACTGCGAAGGCACGGCACTCGAGGCGGCGATGGAAGCCGACCTGATCCTTCTCGACATCAAGTCTTTTGATCCCGCTAAGGCAAAAGCACTCACCGGGTTTACGACCGATCACGCATACCATCTTCTGCGTGCACGCCAGGAAGCGAAGAAGCCTGTCTGGATCCGTCATGTTATGGTCCCGGGCATCACGCTGATCGATAAAGATGAGAACGGAAAACCGTTCGAAAAAGAAGAGGATTGGAGATCCGCAAATACCGAACTTATCGAGGGTCTGCGTTCGCTGAACGAATATTCATGCATCGAGCGTATCGACCTGCTGCCGTTCCACAAAATGGGCGAGTTTAAATACGAAGAACTCAAGCTTCCCTACGAGCTGAAGGAGACCGAAGAGCCGTCGGAAGAAGTAGTAGAGTGGGCGGAAAAAGCACTGGCGGAGATCCGGCCCGCGAAAAGTGAATAACACTCACGCGGCGGCGTCCCAGAACAAGTAAAAACGAAGTAAAAAGAAATCTCTCCTGAGACGAGTTACGCGAAGCGTACATGTTTGAGTCTCAGGAGAGATATTCTTTTTAATCGCTTTAGGTAAGTAGTTGAGCGCCGCGCCTTAGGCGTAACAGGACTCGACGTATTCGTAGACCATCTTGGAAACTTCGCCCATGATCTCTTTTGCTTTTTGTTCACTGCCGCTCTCAGTCATGATGCTGAGTACGTAATTCTCTGTGCCGAATACGATCGCGATGTCGTTGAATGTATTTCCGCGGAAACCAACCTTATGTGCTACGGCAATATCCTGCGGAACACCGCTCGCAACGCCCCAGCTGTACTCTGTGTTGCAGAGGTCGTCGATCAGCGGCTTGTATGTGGTTTCGTCTGCTGTGTAATCCTTGTAGAGGTGCTCAGCATACTTCGCGAGGTCGAGAGCACATGTTCTTCTGCGTCCGGCGGTCGCGGTGCCTGTGTAGTCGGTGTATTCGACTTTGGATCTGTAGTCAACGACCGAGCTGATGGTCTTCATGAAGTTGTTGTTTACGGCATCCTCGCCGCCGAGCTTACGAAGGACCATGTTTGTACCGCAGTTATCACTGATCGTGATCGAACGGTGGGATACTTCCTGCAGAGTGTACTCTGTGCCGTCAGCGGAGTTCTGGATGTTACCGGTACCGCCCTCGTAGTCGCCGCCTGTAACGCCGTCTACATAACCTGCGGCATTGTAAGCCATCTTATCCTGAAGTGAAAAGTCACCCGCAGCGGCTCTTTCGTAGAGGTAAGTGTTGTATGCGATCTTGATGGCGGAAGCTGCAACGATCGGCTGGTCTTCCTTGTATCCCATTGTCTCGCCGTTTTCCAGGTTGATGTAGTACACGCCGTAGCGACCGTTCTGCTGACCGAGGTATTCAGCGACCTTGTTCTGCAGGTTCGCGAGATTCGCGGAACGTGTCGCAGAATCGACAGTCTGTGTCTTGGTCGGAGTGGTGGACTCGGTGACCTCGGAAGAGGTGCTCGGATCAGACTCCGGCGGAATGATAATGTTTCCGGATTCATCGGTTTCGTAAGATGTGACGGAAGAAGCCGATGTAGGTGTGACTTCTTTCTTGCTTTTCTTGGTGAGCTTCGCGACGAAGATGACATCGAGGATCAGACATGTCATGCAGATGAAAAGGCATGTGACGACGAAGAGCTTTCTTCTGTCGTTTCTGGATCTGCGTCTGCCGCGCGGACTTCTGACGTTGTAAATGTTATAGCCGTTACGAGAGGAATTTTTCACAGTACGGTCTCCTTATATATGCGGTGCGGCGTAAGCCGCTTAAGTTCTATTAGTGCGTATCACAATTCTAGCATCGTAAAGTTACGATTCAATTTGCATATTGTAACAAGACCTATACATAAGGGCAAGGAAGGGATTTTTGATTTTTGCTCAGAAAATGGGGCTTTGTGACGTTTCTCTTATCTTACTGACGGCTCTGCATGCTCTGAAGTTCGGCAGATCTCAGAACGTCCGTGAGAGTCCTCGACATGTCGGTCCTCGTTGCGTAACCGAAGTGTGCGCGCAGCGGAACGCCGTTAACAGTAACACCGGAGAAATCACACTTGCAGATATTGGCCAGAGCCTCTGCGGTAGCAGCCTCCGTGCCCGGCAGGAGGATGAGGAATTCATCGCTTCCCCAGCGTGCGACATCGCCCGAATCCTTGACTGCTTTCTGCAGGACTTCACCGACTTTTATAAGCAAATTGTCACCTGTCTTGGTGCCGTAATTCTCGTTGACCTGATGCATGCCCTGAATGTCGATGACGATGATGCTGTAGGGCGCGATTTCTTCGCGTTCTGCCTTGGCAAAAGCACCCTCGACGTGGATCCGGTTGTAAAGCTGTGTGAGCGGATCATGGAAGCTCAGGAACAGGTTCTTGTTCTGCGACTGCTTGAGCGCCGTGATGTTGTTGACGTAGCAGGAGATGCCGATGATATTTTTCTTCTCATCGAGGACCGGCGCGTAGTAATACTGCCAGAAGATCGCGGTCTGGTCGTTGTCTCCGAACTTACTTGTCTGCGATGTGTATTCGCCCTTCAAGGTCTGCTCGAGATCCTTTTTGATGATCTCTCTGATGCCGTCGTCCGTAATGTGATCGAGCAGGCAGTCGCCGATCTTGATCTCGCTGTGCCACATGCGCAGCATCGAGTATTTGTGACGTGTGTTAAACGACGTGTAACGGAAGTCCCGATCGAGCGTGTACGCCAGCGTCTCCGGGATCGTCTCCATCTGCGAGCGCTGGATCGACTGCCACATCTTGATCTCTTCCTGTGCTTTTTTATAGTCCTCTTCGAGGTGGTAAGTGTTGGCAAACTGTGTGAGGAACAGGCGGTACATGACGGTCGCGAGGATGATCATGAATATGCCGTCCTTTAACATGAAAAGCACTTGTGTCCGGCGGTCTACGTTCCTGATGGAACCGAGTACGGTGTGCGAGATCGCGATCCAGATGAGGGTGATCAGCACAAAGAAAAGAACCGACAGGAAGCTGTTACGGATGAAGGGAAGCGAGATCTTCTGCCACCACGTCATCTTTTTCTCTTCCTGGGTGAAAGTCAGTGACTCCTGCGGTGCCGGTGCTTTTCCCTCGTCGGCGGGTGCTTTTGGCGAAGAATCTTTCGACGGAAGAGGATACTTCGAAGAAGACTTGGCGGACGCTTTTTCCGGCGTGGCGTTACTGAAATCGTCCACGTCGATCCTGGCTTCTTTTCTCAGCTTGTCTAAATCGTCCTTGTAAGTCATAGCATCCTCACGTTAGCTTGTTTTCTATCTTCATGTTACACCATGATCGCCGTTTGCACCATGTTCGGCGATTGCAACATGATCGGCGATCCGTCATCAGGACAGATCGTTATAAGTGTAGATACCTCCGCCGATCAGTATCGTCTCGTAGTTGTTGATGTCCACGACGACGGAGTCCACGAGGAAAGCGGGAACGGTCTTTGCGCCATTATTGTAGGTGGAAGTATCGTTGACCTGGACCGTCTTGCCATCGTAGATCTCCTGGACCATCTGGGCCGCCCGATGCGCCATGATACTCGAGTCCTTGAAGACCGACATCGACTGCTGCGAGGCCATGATGCATTTCACGTTCGCGATGTCGCAGTCCGCCCCCGTGATGACCGGGTATTTGCCGGTGTATGTCCCCTGGAGCGCGTTGACCACGCCAAGCGCGATCGTATCGTTCGGGCAGAGTACGGCATCGATCGTCGTGCCATCGGAATAATACGTGGCGATGAGGGCCTCCATCCGGTTCTGCGCCTGCTCTGTCCGCCATTCCAAGGTTGTTACGTCATCGTATTTCTTCTGCCCGGAAAGAATATTCAGCTTGCCGCTGTCAATGTAGGGCCTGAGCACATCCATCGCGCCGTTGAAGAAAAATCCGCCATTATTGTCTCCCGGATCTCCCGCGAAAATCTCGAGATTATAGGGTCCGGGCGTGTTGTCGAGGTCGAGCGCATTGACGATGTACAGCCCCTGCAAAGTGCCGATCAGGTAGTTGTCGATGCTGACATAGTAGTCGACGGCATCCGTATCCAGGATCAGCCTGTCGTATGAGATGACGGTGATCTCGTTGCTCTTCGGTGTGTTGAGGACCTTGTTGAGCGAACGTGCATCGATCGGCGCGATCACGAGGATCCTGCAATCACTCGCGATCATAGACGCGATCTGCGATTCCTGAATGGATGTATCGTTATTGGCATACTGGAGATCGACGGTAAAGCCTGCACTCTCGAGCTCTTTCTTCATTAGTTCGCCATCCCGTGACCATCTGATCAGGTTCTTCGTCGGCAGCGAGATACCGACCTTTTTCGGCAGATCAGCAGGCTTGTTGGGTTTGCCGGGTTTGCCGGGATCCAGAACGGGCTCATCTGTTTCTTCCGTGAGAAAAGCGAAGTCCGTGTCTCTCCCGAGATAGTTGGAACCACGTGTTTTGCGGCTTTCAGAAGAACAGCCGCAGGCCATAAGCATCAGGACAGAAGCTGTAACGATCAAACTGACAAAGCGCTTAAGCATACCCATTCCCTCCAAACCTTGCGGATCCATCCCCTGATCCTTGCCCTTGCGGGCTCCTTCGCGAAAAGCTCTTCCCCGGGCTTGTGCCTGCACCCGCCCGCGAAGGTGCTCTGTTTCCGTCATTATACCATCTTTGCCCCTTGCTTTGCCCGTTTTCCGATGTAAAAAATCCTTGTTGCGCGTCCGCGCCCTCTTTCCTTGACACTATATATAACATCTGCTATTATTGCCCTAGCATTTTAAGAAAGAGGTACACTTTCATGGAGCATATTAAGACTATCGAGACACGTAACCTTTGCGAGAGCGCTAAGAACGGCGGTTGCGGCGAGTGCCAGACATCCTGCCAGTCTGCTTGCAAGACATCCTGCGGTATCGCAAACCAGCAGTGCGAGAACGAGAAGAAGTAATTCCCGTTTAGTTTAAGCATTAAGAACGGCTGTCTTTGGGTCTTTGCGCAAAGACAGCTTTTTTATGACTTTCAGAAGGACCCGCGCCGCGCGGTTTAAGGCTTCGCCGGCGCAGTCGTTTTCGCCGCTTGCGGATGTGGCTTCGGCTTTGGCGCCGGCGGGAAGATTCACCGCTCCCGGCCATGGCTTCGGCCCCGACGTCGCGGCGCGGTCCGATATAAAGGAGACCTATGATTCATCAATACAAGCTTGGCGGCTATAACATCGTGCTGGACGTCTGTTCCGGCGCCCTCCACGTGGTGGACGATCTGACCTACGACATCATCGCGGGCCTCAATGAGATCTACGAACATCAGGAGAAGCTCGACTCTGCAAATAGCGGCGTGGAAGATGGCATGATCGATATCGAAACACTCTCGGAGAGAGTGCTTTTCGAGATGGAGAAAAAGTATGCGGGAACCGAGATGGGCGACCCGAAGGAGATCCGTGCGTGTTATGAGCAGGTCATGGATCTGAAGAAGGCCGGCAAGCTCTTCACGAAGGATTCGTATGAGCCGATGGCGGGCGAGCTGAAGGCGAGAACTTCCGGTGTGGTAAAAGCACTGTGCCTGCACATCGCGCACACCTGTAACCTCAACTGTTCGTACTGCTTCGCGTCGCAGGGCAAGTACCACGGCGACCGCGCGGTTATGAGTTACGAAGTCGGCAAGCGCGCCCTCGATTTTCTGATCGAGAATTCCGGCTCCAGAAGAAACCTCGAAGTCGATTTTTTCGGCGGCGAACCGCTGATGAATTTCCAGGTCGTAAAGGACCTCGTCGCATATGCGCGATCCATCGAAAAAGAGAAGGGCAAGAACTTCCGTTTCACGC
>DBYF01000147.1:0-1017 GCA_002310155.1 Mageeibacillus sp. UBA1193
GCGGAGAACCACCTGATCGGGCATACGTATATCGCCAGAGAAGTGGAGGACGGACAGCCCGGGAAAGCGGTCGGCATCATCATGATCGGCGAAGCGCTCGAGTGGCCGACGGATCCGGAGGAGATGAAGGGCAAGCCTTTTTACAGAGTCATGGGATTCGCCGTCGATAAGGATCACAGGAACACGGGCATCGGCGGAGAGATCCTCGAGAAGGCCATCTCACAGGTGTACGAGGAGTTCGGACCTCGTTCGCTCGCGCTCGGAGTACATAAAGAGAATAAGAGGGTCGGTGCTTTTTACGAAAGACACGGATTCAAGAGAATGGGCGTGTACGAAGGAAATGACGAATACTATCTGCGCCTGATCTGAAAGAGCTTTCAGATGGTATAATGGCGTTGGAGCAGGGGCATTTTTCATACAGGGGTGTGTAGTAGATGGGTACTTTCTTAGGTAGCATGAGCAAATTCTTTTTCGTCCTGGCCGGCATATTTGCCGTGCTGGCGGTCGTTAAACTGATCAAGGGTGACGATTGAGGAATTCTGACTCCGAGAAAACAAATAAGTTTGATAATAGAATAGTTTGACTTTCAAAGCATTTCTGATATCATAGTACTTGTGATGTCGGGAAGGGCTTTTTATGCCGTCCGATATCCAGTGATATCAGAAAGGTGGTCTTTTATATGGACGGCAAATGGGTCGACTCTATAAGTGATCTTAAGACAAGAAGACAGGGCGCTGAGCTGGCCGGTGGTGAAGCCGGTATCGAGAAGCAACACTCCCGCGGTAAGCTTACCGCAAGAGAGAGAATGCAGGCGCTGTTCGATGACGATACGTTCGTTGAACTCAATACCCTCATGACATCCGGAGCGACAGACTTCGGAATGGATAAGAAGAAGAAACCGGGCGACGGCGTCGTTACCGGTTACGGATATGTACACGGAAGACTCGTGTACGCATCCTCCCAGGATTTCACGGTCGGCGGCGGCTCGCTCGGTGCGGCGCACGCAGAGAAGATCTG
>DBYF01000147.1:1063-1725 GCA_002310155.1 Mageeibacillus sp. UBA1193
GAAGGTATCGACAGCCTCAATGGCTATGCCGAGATCTTCCTGAGAAATACGATGGCTTCGGGTGTGATCCCGCAGATCTCTGTTATCATGGGACCTTGCGCAGGCGGCGCCTGCTATTCTCCTGCGATCTGCGACTACATCTTCATGACCGAAGAAACTTCCCAGATGTACATTACAGGACCGGCGGTCGTTAAGTCCGTTACCGGTGAAGAGATCACCGCGGGCCAGCTCGGCGGCGCAGGCGTTCACTCCGCAGTCAGCGGTGTTGCACACTTCGTTTACCCGGATGACCTCGAGTGCTTAAACGGTGTCCGCCGTCTGATCGGATATCTCCCGAACAATAACGAAGGCTATGCTTCTGAGGTTGAGGGCATTTCCGTGGACGCATGTGAGCAGATCCCGGAGATCGTTCCTTCGAACCCGAAGGCCGCTTACGACGTAAGAGATGTCATCGCGACATTCATCGACAGTAACAGCTTCATGGAAGTATCCAGAGATTTCGCAAAGAACATCGTCGTAGGATTTGCACGTATCGATGGAAAGACCGTCGGTATCGTTGCCAACCAGTCGAACTGCATCGCAGGATCCCTCGAGATCAACGCATCCGATAAGGGCGCGCGCTTCATCCGTTTCTGCGACTGCTTCAATATCCCGCTCGTCAC
>DBYF01000147.1:1820-3436 GCA_002310155.1 Mageeibacillus sp. UBA1193
ACGGTCATCATGAGAAAAGCATACGGCGGAGCATACATTGCCATGAACAGTAAGGGCCTGGGCGCAGACGTCGTTTACGCTTGGCCGATCGCTGAGATCGCGGTTATGGGTGCTTCGGGTGCTGTCGCGATCATCGGCCGTAAGGCGATCGAAGCAGCAGAGGATAAGGACGCGAAGAGAGAAGAGCTCGTCGCTGAGTACAACGACAAGTTCATGAACCCATACGTTGCCGCCAGCCGCGGTTATGTTGACGAGGTCATCCTTCCGGAAGAAACGAAAGAGAAGATCGTTTCTGCACTTGCTTCCCTCGAGACGAAGTCGCAGTCCCGTCCGTACAAGAAGCACGGCAACATCCCGCTCTGATGGAGGTAGCACATGGAAGAATTAACTAAGGAAGAGATCGTCGCAATGTCCGTTGCCGCGATCGCCGAAAAGACAGGTAAGGATATCAGAAACCTTCGCGTAGTGAAGTTCCGTGAGCTCGGCGAATCGGGCCTGATGAAGTACATCCGCGAAAACAATATCAGCTATAAGAAATACTCACTGGAGGATGAATTAGTATGAGCAAGTACAAGATCACTTTAAATGGTAAAGCATACGAGATCGAAGTCGAAGAGATGAGCGAGAGCGAAGCAAAAGCAGCTACCAAGGCTGTTGTTGAAGGTGCAGAGAAGGGCGCGAAAGCAGGTTCTTCCGCAGCTGCTTCCACATCCGCGGCTCCGGCTGCTCCGAAGGCTTCCGCTCCGGTTTCCGGCGGCGCAGGCAGCGTAAACGCTCCGATGCCGGGCACGATCCTTCGTGTCAACAAGAACGTCGGTGATTCCGTAAATGCCGGTGAAGCGGTCGTCGTTCTCGAGGCCATGAAGATGGAGAACGATATCAACAGCCCGAAGGCCGGTGTGGTAAAAGCACTCCTCGTCAACAAGGGTGACACAGTCGCTTCCGGACAAGTGCTTTTCGAGGTGGAGTAATATGCTTCAGATGCCTGAGAAAAAGTTATATATCACGGACACGATCCTTCGTGACGCGCATCAGTCGCAGGCCGCGACGAGAATGCGTATCGAGGATATGCTTCCGGCGTGCGAGATCCTCGACAACATGGGATACTGGTCCCTCGAGTGCTGGGGCGGCGCGACTTTCGACTCCTGCATGAGATTCCTCGACGAGGATCCGTGGGAGAGACTGAGAACTCTTAAGAAGGCGATGCCGAAGACACCTCTTCAGATGCTCCTTCGTGCGCAGAACCTTCTCGGATACCGTCACTATGCGGACGACGTGGTCGAGTCCTTCTGTGGAAGAATGATCGAAAACGGCATCAACGTAGTACGTGTTTTTGACGCGCTGAATGACGTAAGAAATATGGAGAGCCCGATGCGTGCCGTGAAGAAGTACGGCGGTACATGCGAGGCGGCACTGAGCTATACCACGAGTCCGGTGCATAACGAGGATTACTTCGTAAAGCAGGCCAAGGATCTCGTCGAGATGGGCGCAGATGTCATCTGTATCAAGGACATGGCGAACCTGCTGCTGCCGTCGACAGCATACTCTCTGGTAAGCAGACTTAAGGAAGCAGTAGACGTTCCGATCCATCTGCATACACACGATACGACAGGTAC
>DBYF01000004.1:0-9901 GCA_002310155.1 Mageeibacillus sp. UBA1193
AAGGAATGCAACATGAATCAGGTACCGGAGACAGTAGCTCTCTGCGGTGATGATCTGATCCTTTATTCCGGTGAGGATGGACTTGTTGTTCCGCTCCTTTCTATGGGTGGTAAGGGTGTCATCTCTGTTGCCGCGCATATCGTTCCAGAGACGATGCATGACATGGTCATGACTTTCCTGAATGGTGATGTTGCAGGTGCCGCGAAGACTCAGGCGGATATCATTCCGCTGGTAAAAGCACTGTTCTCTGATGTTAACCCGATCCCTGTCAAGGAAGCCCTGAACATCCTCGGCTGGGATATCGGTTCCTGCCGTATGCCGCTCGTCGATATGAGTGCAGAAGGCAAGGAGAAGCTGGCATCTGTCCTGAAGTCCTACGATCTGTCCTTCCATCCGAAGTTCTGATCCGGGCTCATTTTCCTGCGCGGTAAGCGCCTGAATAAACGAAAGAGAGATTAATATGTCTACTACAAGAATATTCTTAAGTGGCTGCATGGGCCGCATGGGCCGTGTAATCACGGATATGGTCGAGGGATACGATGACTGCGTGATCGTTGCCGGTTCTGATGTTGTCGAGAATCCGATGTCGAAGTTCCCGATCTATAAGGATCCGAACGACTGCAAGGAAGAGTTCGATGTTATCATCGATTTTTCCCACGTAAGTGCTTTTGCCGGAATTACCAAGTTTGCCGAGACGAACGGAAAGCCGATCGTTATGTGCACCACCGGTCTTTCTGAAGAGCAGAAGGCAGATCTGAAAGCACTTTCCGAGAAAGTCGGAGTTTTCTATTCTGGTAACATGTCCCTCGGCATAAATGTTCTGATCAATCTGGTCAAGAAGGCTGCAGCTCAGCTGTATCCTGACTTTGATATCGAACTCGTCGAAGAGCATCACAACCAGAAACTGGACGCTCCGTCCGGTACTGCGCTGATGATCGCCGACGCGATGAATGATACACTTGAAGGTCAGCTCGAATATGTCTATGAACGCCAGTCCAAGCGCCAGAAGCGTGAGAAGAAGGAACTCGGTATCCACTCGATCCGTGGCGGTAACATCGTAGGTGAGCATAAGGTCATGTTCATCGGCGGCGAAGAGATCCTCACAGTCTCCCACAGTGCGCAGACCAGAAGCGTATTTGCAAGAGGCGCGGTAACTGCCGCGAAGTATATGCTGGGTAAAGAGCCGGGCATGTATGATATGCAGAAAATGATCGGTAACGATTAAGATATAACGAAGGAAATAGAACGGGAGGAATAGTTTAATGGTTCGTTATTTGTTAGATGCAGGCGCAGGAAATGAGGCGGCACAGCCGGGTGCGGGTAGCACGCTTATTATGGTTGCGATCTTCGCAGTATTTATCATTCTGTGGTATGTGATCGCTCTGCGTCCTCAGAGAAAGAAAGAGAAAGAGCTTCGTGCGAAGGTCGACAAGATGCGTGTTGGTGATCAGGTCATCACGATCGGCGGTCTTGTAGGTAAAGTTGCGAATATCCGTGATGATGAGGTCACGATCATGACATCCGCAGCCAATACACTGGTTACATTCAAGAAGAACGCGATCAATTCGGTCGTTTCCAGAGATGCTAAGCCGGAAGCTAAGAAGGAAGAGGCTCCTTCTAAGGAAGAGAAGAAGTCCGATAAGATCGTTCTGAAGAAGAAAGAAAAAGAAGCTCCTGTTGAAGAAGCAGTAGAAGAAGTAAAGGAAGAAACAGGACTCGGCGAAATCAAGGAATAAAGGACATACTAAATGAGCAACGGCCGCGGCGGAATACCCAATGAAGTAGTGGAAGAAATCATTTCCCGAAGCGACATCGTTTCGGTCGTAGGTCAGTATGTGCAGTTTACCAAGAGCTCCGGACAGAATATGTTCGGGCTCTGTCCGTTTCATTCCGAGGATACACCGTCATTCTCTGTATCCGTAAATAAGCAGATCTATTACTGTTTTGGCTGCCATAAGGGCGGCAACGTCGTCAACTTCATTATGGAGATCGAGCATCTGACGTATTTTGAAGCGTTGAAGTTCCTCGCTGAGAAGGCAGGAGTTACGATCCCTGAACCGGACGACGCCAATTACAGAAAAGAAGAGCAGCTTCGGAAGCGCCTGAAAATGGTGCTTCTTGAGGCTGCTCGCTATTATTATAAGAGTTTCAAGTCCGAAAAAGGCGAGGAGGCCAGGAAGTATCTGCAGAAACGTGCGATCTCTCCAGCGACCGCTACGAAGTTCGGACTCGGATATGCTCCGAATGAATGGAGCGGACTCTATAATCATCTTGTTTCCAAGAACTTTACCTCATATGAGATCCAGAAATCCGGTCTCTTTGTCACGAAGAACGGAAAGACGTTCGATCTTTTCCGTGGAAGACTTATGTTCCCGATCTTTAACGCGATGGGCGAACTGATCGCTTTTGGCGGACGTATCATCGGAGACGGGCAGCCGAAGTATGTCAATTCCCCGGAGACCCCGATCTATTCCAAACAGAGGAATCTCTATGCTCTCAACTTCGCTAAGCAGTCGAAGATGAAGAGGATCATCGTCGTTGAAGGATATATGGATGTTATCTCCATGCATCAGGCGGGAGTAACGAATGCTGTCGCTTCGCTCGGAACGGC
Source organism: Mageeibacillus sp. UBA1193 (assembly GCA_002310155.1). GTDB lineage: Bacteria > Bacillota > Clostridia > Saccharofermentanales > Saccharofermentanaceae > Scatonaster. Next base: position 2,612 of record DBYF01000004.1, read on the forward strand.
TTTGACCGAGCGTCAGCTTGATCTTCTCGAGCGTTATTGTGAAGAAGTCGTCCTGTTCTATGATTCCGACCGTGCCGGCCAGAACGCTGCTGTACGCGGCCTGAAGATGCTGATGGAACGTAAGAAGAAACATACTGGAATGACAACACAGGTCCGTGTGGCTAAAGTTCCGAACGGAAAAGATCCGGATGAATTCATCCGAGAGTTTGGTAAGGACGAATTCGCGAAAGTCGTCGACCAGGCGATGCCGGTCCTCGATTATCTCGTGGATTCTGCGCACCATCAGAGTATGGAGAGCGGAACCTTCGACGCAGTGCTTTTCCAGCAGCTCATCTCTACGTATCTTTCCTGGGAAGATAACATGATCCTTCGTGAACGCGCTGCCTATAAGGCTGCGCAGATCCTTGGAGTCTCTGCGGGCTCAGTCATGTCTGAGGTGGGTAAACGCTCCGAGCAGAGTCATGAGGAAGCCATCACCAAGTCTAAGAGAGACGTGGAGAAGCAGACACAGATCCTTCCGCAAAGACAGGCGGATGAGACGGCGACCCGTGATGAACTGGTGCTGATCTGCCTGTTTTCTACTCTCGGCGCGGAATATAAGACCTTTGTGGAAAGATTTGGCGAAGAACCGCTTGAGACGGACTTTACGATGGGTTCGATGCGTGCGATCGCCCGCCAGATCCTGCCTGTTCTAAAAGAAGGTAAACTCGACGCGAACCGTCTCCTGATGGCAGGCGATAATCTGATCCTGAATCAGCGCCCGGCCGGAGATACTCTGTCTGAAGCTCTGATGAGCGTTAAGTACGGTGATGACATTGAATCGCTTCTTAAGCATACGCTTGACTATCTTTACCGTGTCCGCATGACTGTGTACACGAAGCAGAAAGATATGCTTGCGAAACGACTTGATGTTATGCAGGAAGGTCCGGACCGTGATGCGACGGAGAGCCTTCTGCGTTCCACGCTCCTTTATCTTTCTGAATTAAAGAAGAAGATGGGTAAACGCTGATGGACGGAGAGATTGAAAACGTTAATCTATCCCCGCGCCTTCAGGCGGTTGCCGATATGATTCCCCACTGTGATACAGTCGTAGACGTTGGATCCGATCACGGATATCTCGGTGCGTACTGCCTTTCTAATGAGATATGCAGATACGTCATTTCCACGGATATCCATCAGGAGCCTGCTATGAGGACCAGGGAACTGCTGAAGGATTACGAAGACCGCTGCGAAACCATCGTTACTGACGGTCTTCAAGGTGTAGTTCTCAAGGATGATATGAATGTAGCGATCGCAGGTATGGGTGGACTTGAGATCTGTAAGATCCTGAAAAATGCGCTCTCTTCTGAGAAATCTATTCCTAAAGGAATGAAATTCGTCCTCCAGCCGCAAAAATCCCACTATGAAGTGAGATCTTTCCTGAGTGACAATGGATTTTCTATTCTGGATGAGAAGATCATTATTGAAAAAGACCGTTTCTTTTATACGATCCTCCTTGTGGAATACACGGGAGAATCGTATAGATTAACTGACGAAGAAATGTTTCTCGGACCTGTATTACTCAGGCAGCGTCCCGAGAACTATGAAGAATACATCGCACATGAGAAGGAAGTTTTCGGGAAGAGAGCTCTCGGAGATCCGAAATGTGCGGAAATACTTAAGAACTGGGAGAAGTACCTATGAGTGATTACTATGTAAAAGATGTCATTGCTGCAATGGAAAAGATCGCTCCTTTAAGTCTTGCATGTGAATGGGACAGGATCGGTCTTATGATCGGAGACACCAATGAAAAGGTGAATGGAGTCCTGCTTGCGCTGGATGCACAGTCAGATGCTATCGATGCGGCGATCAAGTCCAAAGCGAACATGATCATTACGCATCATCCGCTGTTCTTTGATCCGCTGACATCTGTCGACTATCTGACTCCACGCGGAGCGAATGTCAGAAAGCTGATCAAGAACGATATTCAGCTCTATTCGGCTCATACCAATCTGGACAAAGCACCGAACGGCGTCAATCACGCACTGGCTTCGGCACTCGGCCTGGTCATGCAGATCAGCCTCGAGGATGTGGAAGTTGGCCTTTGTGGAAGTGTCGGTCAGTCTTCCGTCTCACTTTTCGGATTTGCCGATATGGTCAAAGAGAAGCTGGGTGCGAGCGGGCTGATCCTCAACACGGACAAGGATAAGGAAGTATCGCGTGTCTTCGTGCAGGGCGGTGCTTTTGAAGAGGAATCGATCCCGGTACTGAAGTCCTATCGCGTGGATGTTGTTGTCACCGGAGAGATGAAACACCATAACATGGTCGACCTCGAAGAATCCGGAATCGCGGTCATCGCGGCAGGCCATGAAGTTACAGAACGCATAGTGCTTCCGAGTTTGAAAGAACAGCTTTTGAACATATTGCCGAAATTGCCGATTTCTGTTTATAACGGCCATAAATGGTGACAAAATCCCTAGAAGATTACACCTTGTTCGATTATAATGTATATGTTTTCTGAGCTGGACCGGATGATCGCGGGCACAGGTGCCGAAAGGCCGTGCGTGAGGAAAGTCCGGGCTCCATAGGACAAGGGTGCCGGGCAGTTCCCGGTGAAGGTAACTTTAAGGAAAGTGCAACAGAAAAGAAAACCGCCGTTTCCTTCGGGATTCGGTAAGGATGAAAAGGCGAGGTAAGAGCTCACCGGCGGTACGGTAACGTATCGGCCTTGTAAACCCCACCCGGAGCAACGCCATGGAAAGACATTACTGTGGTCCGCAGGTCTTGAGGAGGCGGCTTGAGCCGGAACGAAATTTCCGGTCTAGATAGATGATCATCTTCTACAGAACCCGGCTTACAGGTTCAACTTGGAAAATGTTACATTGTAGATCGAATGCGGCTTTGGGCCTGCATACCGAAATAAGAGAAAGAAGGATGAACACATGGCAGAATCTTATTTGAGTCGAGGAGTATCTCCTACGAAGGACGATGTTAAGAAGGCGGTAGCGAACCAGGATAAAGGTGCTTTCCCGGGCGCATTCTGCAAACTGATCGATGATCTGGCAGGTGATCCTGATTACTGTACAGCGATCCATGCTGACGGTGCAGGAACGAAGTCTTCCGTCGCGTATATTGCTTACCGTGAGACCGGTGATCTGAAGTGGTTCCGCGGCATTGCTCAGGATTCTCTCGTAATGAATACGGATGACCTCGCTTGTGTCGGTGCCCTTGAGAAGCTTTCTCTTTCCAATACGATCGGACGTAACGCACACCGTGTTGACGGTAAGTGCATCGCAGCGGTTATCGAAGGTTATAACGACATCGTCGGTAAGCTTCAGGATATGGGATTTGATATCTCCATGTGTGGCGGTGAGACAGCGGATGTCGGCGACCTGGTAAGAACTCTGATCGTGGACTCGACACTGGTTACCCGTGTGGCTAAGAAGAATGTCGTTAACGCGGCAAACATTAAGCCCGGTCATGTGATCGTCGGTATTGCTTCCTTCGGCCAGGCAACATACGAAGATTCCTATAATTCCGGTATCTCCAGTAACGGTCTCACAGCAGCCCGTCATATGCTCCTCTGCAAGGATTACCTTAAAGAGTATCCGGAATCCGTTTCCGAGACGATCCCGGAAGATAAGGTCTACTGCGGTAAGTTCCGTCTGACAGACAAGCTCCCGAACAGTGAGCAGACTGTTGCCGAGGCGATCCTTTCTCCGACAAGAACATTCCTTCCTGTTATCCGTGATGTTCTTGATGCATACAGAGCTTCCATCTCCGGTATCATCCACTGCACAGGCGGCGGACAGGCGAAGTGCCGTGACTTCGGCAAGAACATCCGTATCATCAAGGACAATCTCTTCGATCTTCCGCCGATCTTCCAGGCGATCTATGAGTCCGGTGAGATCCCGATGAAGGAAATGTACCAGGTATTCAACTGTGGTCACAGAATCGAGTTCTACTGCGATGAGTCTGTGGCTCAGGGTATCATTGATATTGCCGGCAAGTACAATATCGATGCACGTGTTGTAGGCCATGTAGAAGCACTTCCGGAAGGTTCCGAGAACCAGGTAGTGATCCGCGCGAACGGCGAAGAATACATCTACGGCTAAAATGAATCTTAGAAAGAGAAGAAGACGGACATTGTTGATGGTCGCATCAGTTCTGATCGCGATATCACTGGGTTCGTCTTCTTGTTCTTTAGGATCAATGCCGTCAAGAACATCATCATCCGATTCTTCTTCTGAGATTTCTGAATCAGAAACTACAGCTCCCTTTGATCCGACAGGTTCTTCTGAAAGCGTCGAAGATACATCACTTTCCGGCAAGCTTATGTCTCTCGCGGATCAGTATATGGAAGTCCTTCGCAGAGGAGACGCTGTTGAAGTTGCTGAACACTTCCGATTAACTACCCGTGACATTCTCAGTCCTGTATTCGAATGTTATGAAGAGGTCTTCCGGGTGCTTTTCACAGATGTAGATTATAGTTACGGCGCCCTTTTCACGACGGATTATACGGATTATTCTCTTGAGGTGACCTGCAAGATCCCGGATATCAAGTCCTGTGTGAGTCTGGTGCTTGAAGATACGGAATTCATGGATGAAGTTACTAAAGAATGGGTCATCGCAATCGCTACAGATTATTCTTCCCAGGATGCTACGAACAAGTACAATGATATGGTCAATAATATCCTCGAGGAAGCCTTAAGGCGTATCAAGGAAGGTGAGTTCGACGGAAAAGACCTGGTTACGGGCAGCTTTCAGTTCCACGATAATGGAAATGAAAACTGGATATGTTCGCGCACACCTGAATTCGTGAAGATCTGTACAAAGGATAACTATATGTGGAAACTTATCTATATTGATCCGACTGGTGAGTATAAACTGATCGAACGTGTCGGAGGTGCCCTTGTTACCGAGGGAACGATCAAACAGAAGGATCTGGATAATTGCCTGGAATTGAAGATGAAAGAGATCGTTGGAGAAGAATAATAAACGAATTAAAAAAATGTGTTGACAGACTGAATCATCATCGTTATAATAATCAACGTTCGCTAGGGAAAACCTTGAACGCGAATATGTACCTTTAGCTCAGTTGGTAGAGCAACTGACTCTTAATCAGTGGGCCCAGGGTTCGAGTCCCTGAAGGTGCACCAGAAAAGACCATCTAGTAAGATGGTCTTTTTTATTCCCTAAAGAAAAGCGTGATTCTCAATAATTTGTGCTATAATCTAGATTTGTAACGCAAGAAATTGCCGTTTTATAAGGAGGAAGTTTGAATGGATAATAAATTCAGTATTGAGACCAATTGTGTACAGGGTGCATATCAGCCGAAAAATGGTGAATCAAGAGTCATGCCGATCGTTCAGAGTACTACATGGAAGTATTCTACAACCGAGCAGATGGGTCGTCTTTTTGACCTCGAGGAAAGCGGTTATTTCTATACACGTCTGGCAAACCCGACAAGTGACCTCGTAGCTGCAAAGATCTGCATGCTTGAAGGTGGTGTAGCGGCAATGCTTACTTCTTCCGGTCAGGCTGCAAACTTCTATTCGATCTTCAATCTCTGCTCTGCAGGTGATCACATTGTTTGTTCTTCCGCTCTTTACGGTGGTACATACAACCTTTTCGCTCATACTATCAAGAAGATGGGAATCGATGCTACATTCGTTTCTCCGGACGCTACTGAAGCGGAGATCGAAGCAGCTATCCAGCCGAACACCAAGCTCGTTTTCGGTGAGACGATCGCTAACCCGGCTCTCAATGTTCTTGATATCGAGACATTCGCAAAGACAGCTCATAAGAACGGACTTCCGTTCATGATCGATAACACATTCGCAACTCCGATCAACTGCCGCCCGATCGAGTGGGGCGCAGATATCGTTATCCACTCCACAACCAAGTACATGGATGGTCATGCGACATCCGTAGGCGGATGTATCGTAGATGCAGGTACATTTGACTGGACGAAGTATCCGGAAAGATTTGCCGGACTCGTTGAACCGGATGAAACCTATCACGGTGTTTCCTATACAGGCCGTTTCGGAAAGTCTGCTTTCATCATGAAGGCAGTTGCTCAGCTGATGCGTGACCTTGGATCCATTCCGGGCCCGATGAACGCATTCCTTCTGAACCTTGGTCTTGAGACACTGCACCTCCGTATGCCGCGTCACTGCGAGAACGCTCAGGCTGTTGCTGAGTATCTGCAGAATCATCCGAAGATCGCTTGGGTTTCTTTCCCGGGTCTGCCTGGTGATAAGGAATATGAGAAGGCAAAGAAGTACTGCCCGAACGGTACATGCGGTGTTCTGTCCTTTGGTGTAAAGGGTGGAAGAGAGGCATGCATCAAGTTCATGGATTCCCTGAAGCTTGCCGCGATCTGCACACACGTTGCTGATGCCCGTACCTGCGTACTGCATCCTGCTTCCCATACACATCGTCAGATGAATGATGAAGAACTCAAGGCTGCTGGTGTAAGTCCGGATCTTATCCGTTTCTCTACCGGTATTGAGAACAAGGAAGACATCATTGCGGACATCGAGCAGGCTCTCGCAAACGTCTGATTTTCCGAATAGAGAAATATCGAAATCGATTTCGAAAAAGCATTTCCATTTACGCTCCTTTTATGTAAAATAGAAGGAGCGAAATATTTCCCCAAGGAGGATCAAGACATGAAAATTTATAGCGTTCTGGATAAAGAATTCGCTCCTTACGGTAAGGTTCTGACAGGTTACGATGTATCCGGCCTGATCAAGGCTCTCGATGAGAAGACACCTCTCCCGGATGGTGTTGAGTATGTAATGAGTTGTGCAGATCTGGAGTACACAGATGCTTTTGGCGTACTGCAGAACAATGCTTACGGCGGAATGCCGATCCAGCTCGGTTACTGCAATGGTCATAACACAAAGCTGAACTGCCTCGAGTATCACCGTGACAGCGAACTGAACATCGGTTCTACAGATTTTATCCTGCTTCTTGCTAAGGCTGATGATATCGTTGACGGCAAGCTCGATACATCCAAGGTTATGGCTTTTAAAGCTGAAAAAGGACAGGTAGTTGAAGTTTACGAGACATCCCTGCACTATGCACCTTGTTCTGCGAAGAAGGGTGAAGGCTTCAAGGTAGTTATCGTTCTTCCGAAGGGCACAAATGGTGCTGTTCCTGCTTTCACAGCTTATAACGAAGAAGATAAGTGGATGACAGCTTGCAACAAGTGGCTCCTGGCTCATGCGGAGTCTTCCGAAGCAAAGAGCGGCGCTTATGTTGGTCTGACAGGTGTTAATACCGATATTGCAGATCTGATCTGAT
>DBYF01000004.1:10001-17061 GCA_002310155.1 Mageeibacillus sp. UBA1193
AAGAAATCATTACAGTTTCTTGCCGTAGTTTTCGTGTGCGGAATTCTGTTGACTGTTATCAGTTATACAAATGCGGATAAATCCGTCGATACTGTCATGTATTCCATTTCAAGGTATTTAGGAATCTGTACGATCATTACGGCAGCCGTTTACGGATACTTTTTATACAGAAATATCAACAGGGCTGTGAATCGCATTATGATCGATCAGAATGCGATTTACATCAACAATGATCAGTTCGTTAATGACGGTACCTTGAAGGTTACTATCAGTACGTTTCTTCCTATTGGCGGACTTGCAGATAATGTATATATGAAGGTAAGATCTTCCGCCGGGACCAGAAAATACTGGTTTGGCGTTAAAGGCGATGAGAAGGCAGATGCTGCCCGAGTGGCTGTGAAAAACGCTCTGTCGGTCCTTTATCCAGAGATCCGTCTTTCGTGATAAGTCCAATTTGCATAAGGATGAAATGAAATATAAAACTCTCCGGCATCTTCAATTGCCGGAGAGTTTTTTTATACCAACGGACTAATTCTGATGGTTTTAGTAATGCTATAATCCTCATGATAAGAGATTTATTCAGGAGGCTGCCGATATGAAACGATGCGTTGCAGATGCTCCATGCAGAGCTTGAGGAGACTGTGTGGAGGATAAATGATTCCTCAAGCTTTGCTCTTGACCAATAATCTTGAATTTGGAGCAAAGGAAATGAATAAGAAAAATATATTAAAAGACTTCTATATTCTTTGGAGCACACAGAGTCTGTCACAACTTGGAAGTGCGATCACAGCATATGCACTGACGCTATGGCTCTATGATCAGACGGGATCTGCTCTGGGGACGGCAGCTCTTCGTATTTCTACTTATGCACCTTATGTTTTGATGAGCATTTTTGCAGGTGCAATTTCAGATAAGTTCGATAAGAAGAGGACCATGCTCGTATGCGATCTTTTTGCGGCTCTTACGACAGTGACTGTTTTTATCCTTTATAGGACAGACACGCTTTGTATCTGGCATCTTTATGCTATTAATGCTGCGTCAGGACTAATGAATACCGTTCAGCAGCCTGCTTCTGAAGTTGCAAATACAGTTCTTGTCCCGAAAGAATACTATCAGAAGACAAGTGGTCTTAATTCGCTGACGAGGTCTCTGATCACGATCGGAAATCCCTTGATCGCATCTGCTATATACGGATTTGCGGGTCTGGATGCCGCGATCGCTTTTGATCTATTTACATTCGCGGTAGCTTTTATCGCATTAGCTCTGTTCATCCATATCCCTGATACCGCTCAAAAAGAAAAAGAGGAAAGTGTTCTTAAACTGGCGAAAGAGGGACTGGTATTCCTGAAACAGACTCCGATGATCCTTTACGTGATCCTCTTTATGGCTGGCGTAAACTTTGTAGCCTCGGCGTTTGATGCAGTGCTCTATTCGCTTATTCTTCCGAATCCCCGTGGAGGAAACTATGTATACGGCATTGTGACATCTTGTGCGGGTATCGCTATGGTCGTCGGAAGTCTCATTGCGACGGTTATGCCGAAACCGAAAGACAGGGTAAGGGTCATCTATCTGTCGATGCTTTTTTCGCTGGGGACGGAGAATTTCCTTCTGGCATTCTCCAGAAGTCCTGTGGTATGGTGTATCGCACAGATCCTCGGGTGGATATTCGTGCCTGTCATGAGCGCGAACCAGAATGTGATCATGAAGAATACGATACCTACGAATCTGCAGGGAAGAGTATATGCCTGCAGAAATACGCTTCAGTTCTTTACCATTCCGATCGGCCTTGCGTTTGGAGGCTTCATGGTAGATCACGTCTGCGAACCGTTCATGTCCGGAAAGACCGGTTTGTATGAAACTCTTTTCGGGACAGGAAAGAGCTCGGGTGCTGCCCTTATGATGCTGATCCTCGGAGTCATGGGTACGGTTATGTGCCTGATCTTCGGACTCAAACTGAAAAAGTATAAGTATCAGGATCAGTAAACTAAGGAATGCTTTCTGCCGGATACATTTGAGTAAAAAGAAATCTCTCATGCGACATCTCAATGAGTCACATGAGAGATTATCTTTTACTTGTTTCTTTACCGGATCAGCCAAAGAACTCTTTGTAGAGTGTTCTTACCGCGTAAGAGCAGTACTCTTCGCGTACACCGAACATGACGGAGATCTCGGAAGCACCCTGGTTGATGAGTTCGAGGTTGATACCTGCTTTGGAAAGAGCGGTTGCGGCTCTTGCTGTGGTACCAACGGTGTTTGCCATCGCTTCACCGACGATCATAACGATTGCGAGATCACGGTTAACGGAGATATTGTCGACGTTGAGCTCGAGACTGATGCGCTGTACGATCCTGCGTTCCTTCTCAGGAGTAAAGTCAGCAGCTCTCAGGATGATGGAGACTGAATCGATTCCGGAAGGCATATGCTCGATGGAAAGACCTTCGTCAGCGATGATACCGAGTACCTTAACGAGGAAACCGACTTCACGGTTCATCAGGTACTTGCTCATATTGAGTGCGCAGAAACCCTTTTCGCCGGCGATACCTGTAACGAGTGAATCGTAATGGGTACGCTTACTGACGATCATGGTGCCCTTACCGGACGGGTTGTTGGTATTCTTGATGTTTACCGGAATACCGCGTACGAATGCAGGGTAGAGAGCTTCTTCATGAAGTACCTGGAATCCTGCATAAGCAAGCTCGCGCATTTCGTCATAAGTGATCTCGGTGACCGGGAACGGATCCTTAACGAGATTCGGGTTAACTGCAAATACGTTATCTACGTCTGTCCAGTTCTCGTAAACGGAAGCGTGAAGCGCTGCAGCGAGGATCGCACCGGTGATATCGGAACCGCCACGGGAGAAGGTGATGATCTCGCCTTCCTTCGAGTAACCGAAGAAACCCGGGAATACGCAGAGCTCACGGAGCTGAGCGAGGTCAGCAAGATTATCGTAGGACTCAGGAAGTACCTTAACGTGACCGCCGACTTCAGTCTCAAGAAGGAGACCGGCTACCTTCGGATTGCAGTATGTAGCTTTGTGACCTGTCTTCGTAAGGTAAGTCGCAACGAGACGGGCGCAGCTGTCCTCGCCAAGTGCTTTTGTAGCATCCATAAAGAGGGAAGCGTCCTTTACCGGCTGGCTTGTTGATTCTTCGATGCTCTCCTTGATGGATTCCATGCATTCCGGGATATCGAGCTCATCGCAGATGGAAGAGAAACGGTCGAGAACTGCCTTAAGTTCCTTCTCGCCGGACTGGCCGGAGATCTTCGCGTTAGCGAGCGCGATAAGAAGGTCCGTTACCTTGATATCGGATGAGAAACGCTTACCGGGAGCGGATACGACGATGACACGTCTATCCGGATCGCTTAAAAGAATATCGCAGACCTTCTTGATCTGAGTGGCGTCTGCACAGGATGAACCACCGAACTTAGTTACTTTCATATATGCTTCAGGAGATTTCCTGATCCTCCTTTATAATCTCAAGTCATTATATAGTTATATAAGTGCTTTTCGCAAGAGAAAGACCTAAGGTTGCGCATTTTCACCATGATTGGTATCCTACTGATGTCAATTAGTGAGGTTTTTGCATGAAGAATATATTTCGTCCGGCTATGTGTGCCAAGAAAGTCAGCGAGATCGATTTCCCTTCGCTCTATGGAAAGGGATACCGCTATGCGCTTCTGGACTTTGATAATACACTGGCGCCGGATCATTGCACAGAACCTGTTGACTATTCTTATGAGATGGTAGAGAAGATGCAGAAAGAAGGCTTCTCGCTCTGCCTCGTATCCAATGCGAAATCCGAGCGCTCGAAGAAGATCGCCGAGATGCTGAACATTCCCTGTGTTTCTTATGCGAATAAGCCGGGTACTTCCGGTGTGTTTAAAGCGATGGATCTGATCGGAGCCGGAAAAGAGAATACGATCATGATCGGTGACCAGCTGTTTACCGATATTGCAGCGGCGAATAAGGCCGGGATCTACAGTATTTTCGTGGAACGCTATGCTAAGAAAGAAGTGTTCTACGTTGTCCTGAAGAGATTCCCCGAGTGGATCATCCGAAAGGTGTGCCGTTTCTGAACCTCTGACGGAAGTGCTTTTCAATCGTTAAAAGCATCTGAAAACGCTGGTATTTGTGGAAAATAGATAAATTTGATGATTTGCCTTTCTTTTTACTTGCGGATTTGCAGATGTTCATATAAACTGTTATAACGTAATAAAATGGATAACAAATTTTGTTGTATATTTCGGAGGAATATTTATGATTAGCGCTGGTGATTTTAGAAACGGTATGTGCTTTGAGATGGACGGTCAGGTTTTCCAGGTTGTGGAATTCCAGCATGTAAAGCCTGGTAAGGGTGCCGCTTTTGTACGTACAAAATATAAGAATGTAAAGACAGGTTCTGTTGTTGAGCGCAGCTTCAACCCGAACGAAAAGTTCGAGCAGGCTCAGCTGGAGAGAAACGACATGCAGTACATCTACGCTGATGGTGATCTCTATTACTTCATGGACCAGGAAACATATGAGCAGCGTCCGATCGCTAAGGAGAACATCGGTGAGAACATCCGCTTCCTTAAGGAAGAGATGATCTGTAAGGTCCTTTCTTACAAGGGCGAGATCTTCGGTGTTGAGCTTCCGATCGTTGTTGAGCTCGAGATCACAGAGTGCGAGCCTGGTGTTCGTGGTGATACGACAAACAACGCTACTAAGATCGCTACTCTGGAGACAGGCGCTACAGTTAAGGTTCCGCTCTTCGTTAACCAGAATGAGGTTATCCGCGTAGATACACGTACAGGTGAATATCTGGAGCGTGCATAATCACACGTTCTGATCATTCTTCGAGAGGGAATTCACAATATGGGTGAGAATCTCGTATCGGAATCAATTAAAGGCGAACGCTCGATGTCGCAGGGCTTTGTTGCACAGTATGCAGCAGAAGCCGCCCTGCGTGCAGAGGGCGTTGCTCGTCTTACGGCCTCTGTTCCTGTAGTTCTTAAGGAATCCCTGGGATTCGTTCATGAGGGAAAGGGAGTAAGAGTCGAGTTTTCCGAGAATGAAGAGGGTTTCGTATCCGTTACGGTCTATCCGGTCGTCTATTATGGTATGATTATTCCAGAGGTGGCCTGGTCGATCCAGGAACGTGTTAAGGAAGACGTCGAGAAATATACAGGACTTGTGGTCGAATCCGTCAATGTCCATGTTTGCGGCGTGGTGTTAAGGGAGGAAAAGAATTCATGAACCGACTTATTCGTTTTGTTCTGATCGTTTATTCGACGATCCTTGCGATTTTGTCTCTGCTTCTTCTTTACGCACTGGCAGATGACGGTATCTTCGCTGATCTCCTTTCTCCGCTGTCTAATATCGTTACGGATCCCGTGAAGAAGTACATCTATCTCGCTGTGCTCCTTCTGATACTTATTTCCTGTGTAGTTACTGTTACATACTGCCTCCTGAACGGCAGACTCAGTAAGACACGTATCCGCCAGACGGATATCGGTTTTGTTGAGATCGGTGTTGACGCGATCGAGAGTATTGCTTTGAACTCCGCAAAGAGTGCTCAGGTCGGCATCAAGGCTGCACGCGCAAGAGTGCTTTCCGCGAAGAATAATGCGATCCGCGTATATATGAGCGCGGTCCTGTATTCCAATGTTGAAGTTCCGTCTACGATGGGTAAGATCCAGGAACGTATCAAGAAAGATATCGAGCGTTATACCGGTATCACGGTAGCCAGTGTTTCCATTAAGGTCAGCCGTGTTGAGCCTGTAGTTGCGAAGGTGGAACGTTAATTCATGAGAGCCTTTTTCGTCAAAATCTTCGATATGCTGAAGGACAAGAGTTCCGGCAAGATCGGCGCCGGGATCGCGTTCTTCTTTGCGCTGTTTTTGGTGATCTTCGGCTTTCTCAAGACAATGTTTATTATCATCCTGACCGTGATCGGTTACGTCGTTGGCGCACTGGTGTTCTCGGATAAGGATAAAGTGAAGGACTGGATGGATAAGATCCTTCCGCCCGGGAGGTATAGATGAGTAGAAGAGAAGCGCGTGAAGCGGCTTTCGCATTTTTGTATCAGCTGAATTTCAGACAGGAGCCTGTTTCTGAGCAGAAAGCACTGTATCTTGAGGTACATCCGCTCGACGATGAGGACCTTCCGTACTTTAACCAGATCACGGACGGTGTCTTCGAGAAGAAGGATGAGCTTGACGCAGAGTATTCCAAGTATCTGAAAGACTGGAAGCAGAGCCGTCTTCCGAAGGTAGATATCATGCTTCTCCGAATTGCTGTATATGAGATGCAGTATGTAGAAGATATTCCTCTGAGTGTTTCTATCAACGAGGCTGTTGTTCTCGCGAAGAAGTACAGTTCTGAAGAGTCTAAGGGCTATATCAACGCTATTCTCGGCAGGATCAGTAAAGATCTGGAAAAATAATGGAACAGTCAGCTTTTTCCGTTTCGGAATTAAATGCATACGTGAGCACACTGTTAGGTTCTGACAGTGTGCTTTGTCAGTTATGCGTAAAGGGCGAGATCTCGGGATATAAGCGTTATCCGTCGGGTCACGCCTACTTCCAGCTGAAAGATGAGAACAGTTCCGTATCCTGTGTAATGTTTAAGGGAAGTTTCTCTCATATCGATTTCGTACCGGAAAACGGAATGAAAGTCCGTATTTACGGACGCGCCGGCATCTATGCCGTAGATGGCAAGTTCCAGGTATATGTGAATTTCATGCAGGAGGACGGTCTCGGAGAACTCTACAAAGAGTTCGAGAAGCTGAAAGAGAAGATGGCTAAGGAAGGCCTCTTCGATGACGCACATAAGAAACCGATCCCGTATCTTCCTAAGCGTATCGGTGTCGTCACTTCACCGAAGGGGGCGGTCATCCGCGATATCATTAATGTACTCAGCCGCCGATATCCGAACCACGATATTCTGATCGCGCCGTCATCTGTACAGGGTAAAGAGGCGCCTGCTGAACTGATCCGCGGACTGAAACTTCTTGATGAACGGGAAGATATCGATGTTATCATTATCGCCCGTGGCGGCGGTTCGATGGAGGATCTGTGG
>DBYF01000004.1:17113-26484 GCA_002310155.1 Mageeibacillus sp. UBA1193
GGACATGAAACGGATTTTACGATCTGTGATTTCTGTTCAGATCTTCGCGCTCCGACACCTTCCGCGGCTGCTGAACTTGTTATGCCGAATAAAGACGAAGTGCTTGCCCGTCTCGATACATCTGACGGTAAACTGGCACTGGCAATGAGAAATTACCTGAATGCAAAAAGACATCAGTGGGACAGCCTGACGAAGCACAGAGCGCTTCTTGCCCCACAGTTCCGTATCGAGAAAGAGATGCAGAGATGCGATATCCTGACGGGGAAACTCAATGAGAAGATGTCCGCATCTTATGAGAAAAAGAAAAGTGCTTTTACCGCGGATCTGGCGAAACTCGGAGCTCTTGATCCGATGAAAGTCCTGCTTCGAGGGTACTCCCGTGTTACTGATAAAGAGGGTAAAACAGTAGATTCTGTAAAATGTGTTAATATAAAAGATGAGGTCTTGATCTCAGTCTCGGACGGATTGCTCCGTTCCGTAGTCACATCGGTCGAGAATAAAGAGGGTAAGTAAAATGGCAGACAAAAGTAAAGATATGACGTATGAGCAGGCGGTCGCCGAGCTCGAAGAGATCATCAGAAAACTCGAATCCGGTGAAGCATCCCTGGATGATTCTATCGCGCTTTATTCCCGCGGTATGGAACTTTCCAAGTTCTGTAAAGACAAGCTGGATGCAATCGAGAAGAAGATCAGTATCCTTGGCCAGGATGGCAAGAGTGAGAGTGCTTTTGGAGAAGAACTATGAGTGAGAAGATCTCGTTTTTTATGAAGAAATATCAGGAGCGTATCGAAGAACTGCTCCTCGCTGTTTTCCCGGAAGAACTGGCTGAAGATCCGACCGTTAAGGCGGCGATGTACAGCCTCCTTGCAGGTGGTAAACGTATCCGTCCGGTACTGATGTATATGGTCGCAGATATGCTCCATCTCGATCTTTCCGTTGTCGATGATTTCGCCGTTTCCATGGAAATGGTCCATACATATTCTCTGATCCATGACGATCTTCCGTGCATGGATGATGACTGCCTGAGAAGAGGCAAGCCGACCTGCCACATCGCGCACGGGGAGGCATTTGCGCTTCTTGCCGGTGATGCACTTCTGAACCGTGCATTCGAGCGTGTGCTCACTGCGGTTTCGAAGAATGCGAAGACAGCTTCCGCAGCTTCGTATTTTGCCGAGAATACCGGTATTCTCGGTATGATCGGCGGTCAGAGTATCGATCTGTCCTCTGAAGGAAAGAAGATCGACACGGGCCGTCTCTGTGAACTCCACGAAAAGAAGACAGGTGCGCTGATCAACGCTTCCTGCCTGATCCCATATCTCATCTATGCTGCTGAAAATGGTGAAGATCGTAAGCTTTATGATCTGATTCACCGTTTCTCCGCGGGAACCGGTCTGGGATTCCAGATCAAGGATGATCTTCTTGATGTTCAGGCCGATGAACAGGTCCTCGGGAAAAGCACCGGTAAGGATGAGAGAGACAGTAAGTCGACGTTTGTTACTGTTTTCGGCGAGAAAAGTGCGCAGAAGATGCTGGATGATACATACGCAGATGTATATGACGCTCTTGATGAGCTTTCGTCCCTCGGCTGGGATGTTACCGCTCTTCGTCAGTTCAGTGATGTTCTGCAGAATCGAGTACAGTAAGATATGAAACCGACACCGATACTGGATACAATTAAATCCCCAGAGGATGTAGCGAAGCTTGATTCTACGCAGCGTAAACAGCTCGCGGAAGAACTTCGTGAATTCATCGTTGACCGTGTAAGTAAGAACGGCGGACACCTGGCTTCGAACCTGGGTGTGGTCGATCTGACAGTCGCGCTTCTTTCTGAGTTTCAGCCGCCTCATGACCAGATCGTATGGGACGTTGGCCATCAGGCCTACGCATATAAGATCCTGACGGGAAGAAAAGACAGATTTGATACGCTTCGCCAGTATGGCGGAATCACGGGCTTCCCGAAGATCAGCGAGAGTAAGTATGATGCTTTTGGTGTCGGACACAGTAGTACATCTGTATCTGCCGCACTCGGACTTCTTCGTGCCAAGAAGCTGAAGAATGATGACGGACATGTTATCGCGGTGATCGGTGATGGTGCCATGACCGGTGGTATGGCATTTGAAGGCCTGAACGATACAGGTCACTTCAGTGAGAACCTGACGGTCATTCTGAACGATAACGAAAT
This sequence comes from Mageeibacillus sp. UBA1193, assembly GCA_002310155.1. Classification (GTDB taxonomy): domain Bacteria; phylum Bacillota; class Clostridia; order Saccharofermentanales; family Saccharofermentanaceae; genus Scatonaster. Next base: position 19,297 of record DBYF01000004.1, read on the forward strand.
GTCGATCGATAAGAATGTCGGAGGTCTTTCAAGAGCTTTCGCCAACCTCCGTTCTTCCACGAGCTACATTAAGGCCAAGAGCCGCGTAGAACGTTTTCTTCTCCATATTCCGCTTATCGGAAAGCCGATCGCCAGACTGATCCGTATGATCAAGACCTGGTTCCGACTTCTGATCAGAAGAAACGCGCCGGTTATTTTCGAGGATCTCGGATTCCGGTATTTCGGACCTTTTGACGGACACAATATCGATCTTCTGAGAAAGAAACTGAAGATCGCCAAGGCAATTGATGGTCCGGTCCTGATCCATATCGTTACAAAGAAGGGTAAAGGTTATTCTTTTGCAGAAGAAAACCCGTCCGCATATCACGGCGTATCTCCGTTTGATAAAGATAAGGGCGTTCAGCCTTCGTCGTCAATGAGCTTTACTAACTGTTTCTCTGATTCTGTCGTTCGTATCGGAAAGGAACATGAGGAAGTTGTTGCGATCTGTGCGGCGATGATGACCAGTACGGGTCTGGCGAACTTCAGAAAACATATGAAACTCCGTTTCTTCGATGTCGGTATTGCTGAAGAACACGCAGTAACAATGGCTGCCGGTATGGCAGTCAACGGTTTTGTTCCTGTTGTGGCACTGTATTCGACATTCGCCCAGCGCGCATATGACCAGCTTCTGCATGATGTATGTCTGCAGAACCTTCATATGGTCCTGGCACTTGACCGTGCAGGTATCGTCGGAGCCGATGGTATGACGCATCAGGGTATCTACGATATCTCCATGATGCTCTCCATGCCGAATGTTATGCTGCTCTCTCCCTGTAACTTTGCGGAACTTGACCGTATGCTCGAGTATGCTGTAGTTGAGGGTAAGAATCTTGTCGCTGTGAGATATCCTCGTGGAGGTCAGAGCGATATTCTTGAAAAGATCCCATCTGAGCCGGGAATTGGTCCGCGTGTGATCAGAGAAGGTGAAGAAGTTGCGATACTTGCGCTCGGCATCATGTGCGAGCAGGCACTCATCGCCGCTGCAGAACTCGAAAAGAGCGGGATCAATGCCCGTGTTATCGATGTCCGCTGCGTGAAGCCGTGTGATGTCTCGACCTGGAAAGAACTTCTTGACGGCATTAAGGATGTAGTTACGATCGAAGATGGCATTGCCCAGTCCGGATTCGGATCTTACCTGCTTTCTAATCTGGAAGAATCCGGTGAAATGGGCGAGATCCGGAATTTCAAGATGCTTGGCGTATCAGATCATCCGCTGATCGCTGGTAACCGTAAACTGCTTCTTGAAAAGGAACACATGGACGAGAAGACGATCGTTGAAACAGTCCTTTCCTGGCGTTGATAGTGCTTTTATAGCTATGGTTTATAAAATTTCGCATATATCATAATGCATAAATGTTCAGATTTCTGTATAATTAATAGCATGTTGGGATAAGCCGGTAAGTGATCCGGCTTGTATTTGGAATGGAAAGGAGATCCTTGCCATGAGATTCGGATTTGCTATAAATGAGGAGAAAGACCCGAACTTCGCCTTTTCCTCGTACGCAATCGATGTTATTAAGAAGAAGGGCGGAAGTGTCGTTCTTTCAAACATCTATGCAGGAACAACGCTGAAAGATATTCCGGATATCGAATTCGGTACATATGAAGGATGTGACATCCTCTTTTCACTCGGTGGAGACGGTACATTCCTTCGTGCCGCACAGAATAATCTCAAGTACGGAGTGCCGGTGATCGGTGTTAATCTCGGAAGTATCGGATTTCTCACTGAGATCCACAAGGATGATTTTGAGGATGCGGTCGACCGCCTTCTGGCAAAGCAGTTTACGCTCGAGAAGAGAACTCAGCTGGATGTAACTCTTCTTTCCAAAGACGGAGTCGTTAAAGAGAAAGGCGTCTGTCTGAATGACGCTGTCGTTGCCCGTGGCGCGAATCTTCACGTAGTTTCTCTCGATCTTCTGATCGATCATGACCACGTCGAACGTCTCTCCGGTGATGGCGTTATCCTTTCTACGGCGACTGGTTCTACGGCTTACTGTCTTGCGGCCGGCGGCCCGATCGTTAAGCCTGAACTGGATATCTTTATGGTTACTCCGATCTGTCCGCATACACTCCATAACCGTTCGTATATCGTTTCCGGTGACAGTACGATCGAGATCATCATCGAGCGTTTCTCGGAGCCTCCGATCCTTTCCCTGGATGGACGCCCGAATATTGAGCTTGCTTATCACGACAGGATCCTTATCAGGAAGTCTGAGCAGGATGTTATCGTGGCAAAACTCGGATATAAGAATTTCTATCAGACCGTAAGACAGAAGATCCGTGCAAGAGGTAGTTTCTATGAAGATGGCGAAAAATGAACGACAGGAAGCTATGCTGCGTCTGGTCCGCGCGAAAGAGATCAGCACGCAGGAAGAACTGGCAAAAGAACTTGAAGCTGCAGGCTGGCAGGTAACTCAGGCCACAGTATCCCGAGATATCAAAGATCTTGGGATCATCAAGGTAACTCTTCCTTCCGGTGGAACGAAATACAGTGTTCTGGACCGTACCGGTGATGTTGCTCCGGGAAGACTCCTTTCCGTATTTGCTCACTCCGTGTTATCTACGGATGTTGCTATGAATCTTGTTGTCATCCGTACGCTTCCGGGTATGGCGAATGCTGCGGCTTCCGCGCTGGACTCGATCCACCTGTCCGGTGTAGTCGGATCTATTGCCGGTGATGATACGGTGTTCGTTGCCACACCCAGCCCTGAGGATGCTCTCGCGATCCAGGCGACGATCAGGGATATGAATAATCGGATCAATACCGATATCTAAGAGAGGTTTTCGTGTTAATCAGTCTGACGATACAGGATTTTGCCATAGTTGAGTATGCATCCTTTACTCCGGGAAAAGGACTGAATATCCTTACCGGTGAAACGGGCGCAGGTAAATCTCTTATCATTGACGCGATCAGTGCTCTTCTGGGGCATCGTATCGGCCGTGACTATGTCCGTAAGGACTCCGATAAGGCCGTGATCGAAGCGGTCTTTGACGGTATTTCCGAAGTTATACCGAAGTCTGTACTTGATGAATTCGGCATCGAAGTCGAGGATGATACGCTTATCCTACTTCGTGAGATCAGTAAAGACGGCAGAAGTATCGTACGTATCAACGGGAGAACGATGCCGGTATCTGTTCTTAAGTCGATCGGTTCTTATCTCATCGATATCCATGGCCAGCATGACCAGCAGACGATCTTCGACAGTTCCAAGCATCTTGGTATCCTGGATGATTATTCCGGCGAGGAACTGACACCCCATATCGCTGCTTTCTCCGAAAAACTCAATGAGTACCGCGAGATCCTTCAGATCAGAAAACAATATGAGACGGATCCGGAGAAGAGCCGTCAGATGCAGGATCTTCTGAAGTATCAGATCAAAGAGATCGAGGACGGTGCTTTTTCCGAAGGAGAAGAGGAAGAACTCGTCGAGAAACTCAAGGTCCTCAAGCAGGAGGAGAAGAGAAGATTCCACCTTTCCTATGTTCAGGGAGCCCTGTCTACAGATGACTCGGAATCTCCGTTGTCTGCGCTTCAGACAGCTGTCGAGCATTTGGATGCCCTTACTGCGATCGATCCGTCATTTTCAGAGAATGCACAGCAGCTCCGATCTGTCGTTATGGATCTGGAAGGTATGAGAGATACGATCTGTGGGGAAGAAGCCAATTCCCTGGAATCTTATGATGAGGTCGAAGCCCGTCTTGAGAAGCTTCGCGGCTGTACTGTTAAGTATGGCGGCAGCGTCTCGTCCATGAACGAGTTTCTGGAAGATGCGAAGAAGCGTCTGGATATGCTTCAGGAAGGCGATACGAAGATCAAACAGCTCAATATTGAGCGTGCCCATGTAGAGAAAGAACTTGTCGCGCTGGCGGACAAGATCCATGAGATACGTGAGAAAGCCGGAAAGCAGCTTTCTGCTGATATTGTTTCTGAGGTGCAGTTCCTGGGACTCTCCAACGCGACTTTTGATGTCTCATTTACTAAACGTCCGAAAGAACGTTTCTTCAGTAAGACCGGCTATGATGAAGTCGAGTTCCTGTTCTCGGCAAATAAGGGCGAAGACCTTAAACCGCTGTCGAAGACTGCTTCCGGCGGTGAAGCGGCACGAATCATGCTCGCGATCAAGACGATCCTGGCAAGAGCAGACGCGACACCTGTCCTTATCTTCGATGAAGTTGACTCCGGCATTTCGGGTGAAGCAGCCAAGGCTGTTTCCCAGTCCATGAAGAAGCTCTCGCAGTTCCATCAGGTTTTCTGTGTCACGCATATGGGGCAGATCGCAGCGGCTGCAGACCAGCATTTTTTTATCTCCAAGGATCAGAGCGGTGAGAGGACGAAGACGAATGTCGAAGAACTCGATGAGAACGGCCGTGTATTTGAGGTGGCAAGACTTCTGTCCGGTAATTCCGGTGATGTTCAGTCACAGATCCTGGCTAAGAACCTGATTCTGGAAAGACGATAGTATCAGGAGAGAAGAGCCTTCATATCTTCAGGCATCTCTGAAGTGAACTCCATCCATTCATTGGTGATCGGGTGATAAAAACCCAGTTTGCAGGCGTGAAGTGCCTGACGTTCGATCCTGTCTTCATTTTCGATGCAGGGCATTTCCGGGTTTGGAAAGTCGTTGGATCTTGGCCCGTACAGGCCGTCTCCAACAAGCGGGTGACCGAGGTAAAGTGAGTGTACACGGATCTGATGACATCGTCCGGTTTCCAGCTTATAAGAAACAACAGAGAGATTTCTCTCCGGCAGAGTCTGTATCGTCTTATAGTGCGTCACGGACGGATGCCCGTCCTCACGTACGATACGGATCATGATGGAGTTTTCGTCGCGCCCGATGGGTTTATCGATCGTGCCTTCTTCCGGTTCAAAAGCACCATAGACGATGCCGACGTATTCTTTCTCCATCTTGTTCTTAGAGACAGTATTGTGGGCGTATCCGTTCTTGGCAATAACGATAAGTCCTGAAGTTTCGCGGTCGAGACGCATGATCGGGTGGAGCCTCTGGTCGCAGAGCCTCTGAAGAAGAGAGTCATCCATATGCTGCCATGACGGGTGAGTGACGAGATTGCCGGGTTTCTCGCATACAATGATCCAGTCATCTTCGTAGTAGATCTTGATATCCGTATCAGGTCTGGTGTGGATGATTCCTTCGGCATCGTCATAGATGATCAGGATCTCGTCGCCTGTTTCAGGGGTAGCGATCATGCGGGCAGGGAAGCCGTTCAGATATAGTTCACCATAAAGCCGGATGCGCTTGCACAGAAGGTTGGACATCTGGTACCGGTCGCGGAGGATGTCATATATTTTCTTACCGCTGTCTTCCGGGCGGATCTTGATCGTCAGCTGCATCTGAGCTCCTTATATTTTAAGATTTGATATTTATTCTAATCAAAAGAGAAGGAAATGAAAAGAAAGGCAAAATGATTTTCATTTGCCCAAAAAACTGTGTCCTTTTTGTTATTTTTCAGTCTATCTTGACAAGATTTTTCCTCTTTTCCATTGAGTAGAAATTGACTATATGTTATCCTACCATGTGGGAGGTGAGTCAACTGTGGGAAAACAAAAAATGACTCCGGAAGAAATGAGCGCAAAGCTCGATGAAGTTCTTTCGAAATACAAGGGCCAGGGCCAGAAGGCTTTGATGGCCACATTGCAGCAGGCTCAGGAAATTTACGGCTATCTGCCGCTTCCTGTCCAGAGAAAAGTAGCGGATGCTCTTGAGGTATCTGTTGCTGAGGTTTACGGCGTAATTTCGTTCTATTCTTTCTTCTCTTTGAAGCCAAAGGGAGAGAACGCTATCAGCGTATGCCTTGGTACAGCCTGCTATGTTAAAGGTTCGCAGGCCCTGCTCGACAAGATCGAGGATGAACTGGGCATTAAGAACGGAGACGTTACCAAGGATGGTAAGTTCTCTATCTCTGCGTGCCGTTGTGTAGGTGCCTGTGGTCTGGCACCGGTTATTATGATCGGTGACGATGTTTATGGTCGTCTGACACCGGATGAGATTCCCGGTATTATTGCAAAGTATAAGGAGGCTTAATCATGGATTTATTTCGTGCGCACGTCCTTGTTTGCTGTGGTACAGGATGCACATCTTCAAACTCCGCGAAAATTCTCGAGCAGTTTGAACAGCAGATTCCGGCTCAGGGACTTGAAAAAGAAGTAAAAGTAGTACAGACAGGATGCTTCGGCCTTTGCGCCCAGGGTCCTATCGTTGTAATTTATCCGGAAGGCGTTATGTACTATCGCGTAACACCTGAGGATGTTGCTGAGATCGTAAGCGAGCACCTTCTGAAGGGCCGTTATGTAGAGCGTCTTATGGCTCCGAAGCATGACGGTGCTGCACCGGCAGAGAATACTTCTGCTAATGATAGCAACTTCTTTAAGAAGCAGATGCGTGTTGCTCTTCGTAACTGCGGTAACATCAACCCGGAGAATATTGATGAGTATATCGCTCATGATGGTTATCAGGCTCTTGGTAAGATCCTTACCGAGAAGAGAGATCCTGATGCAGTTATCCAGGAAATCATTGATTCCGGTCTCCGTGGCCGTGGCGGCGGCGGATTCCCGACAGGTCTGAAGTGGAAGTTCGCTTCCGGTAACAGAGGACAGGGCATCACAAAGTATGTTTGCTGCAACGCAGACGAAGGTGACCCGGGTGCATTTATGGACCGTTCCATCCTCGAGGGTGACCCGCATAGCGTAATCGAGGCTATGGCTATCGCTGCTTACTGCATCGACGCTCACCAGGGTTATGTTTACATCCGTGCTGAGTACCCGATCGCTGTTAAGAGACTCCAGATCGCTATCGATCAGGCTAGAGAATATGGACTCCTCGGTGAGAACATCTTCGATTCCGGATTCTCCTTTGACCTGGATATCCGTCTCGGCGCAGGCGCATTCGTTTGCGGTGAGGAAACAGCTCTCATGCGTTCTATCGAAGGTAAGCGTGGTAATCCGACACCTCGTCCGCCGTTCCCGGCTATCAAGGGTCTGTTCGGTAAGCCGACTATCCTCAATAACGTTGAGACATATGCTAACATCCCGGTTATCATCAACAAGGGTGCTGAATGGTTCGCTTCTGTTGGTACAGAAAAGTCCAAGGGTACTAAGGTATTCGCTCTCGGCGGTAAGGTAAACAACGT
>DBYF01000004.1:26606-29217 GCA_002310155.1 Mageeibacillus sp. UBA1193
TCTCTCCTTGATACTCCGATCGACTACGATAACCTCGTAGCTGCAGGTTCCATGATGGGTTCCGGCGGTATGATCGTAATGGACGAAGATACCTGTATGGTAGATATCGCGAAGTTCTTCCTCGAGTTCACCGTTGATGAGTCTTGTGGTAAGTGTTCTCCGTGCCGTATCGGTACAAAGAGAATGTATGAGCTTCTCACAAAGATCACAGATGGTACAGGTACTCTCGAGGATATCGACGCTCTCGAAGAGGTCGCACTTTCCCTTAAGAATGGTTCTCTCTGTGCTCTCGGCCAGACAGCAGCTAACCCGATCCTCTCCACACTCAAGCACTTCCGTGAAGAGTATGTTGAGCATGTTGTAGATAAGAAGTGCCGTTGCCACGTATGTAAGGGCCTTACAGAATTCTACATCGATCCTGAGATCTGTAAGAAGTGTTCTCTGTGCGCTAAGAAGTGCCCGGTTAACGCGATTACAGGTGAGGTTGGTAAGGTAGCTTACTCTATCGACACAACAAAGTGCATCAAGTGCGGTGCTTGTATCGAGAACTGTAAGTTCAAGGCTGTTAAGAAGAGATAATTCAAGTACGATTCAATTCGAAAAAGGAGTGTGAAACAAATGGATATGGTCAATGTAACCATTGATGGGGTTTCGGTACAGGTTCCTTCGAACTACACCGTTCTTGAAGCTGCTAAACAAGCCGGCATTAAGATTCCGACCCTGTGTTATTTAAAAGATGTCAACGAAGTTGGCGCATGCCGCGTTTGCCTCGTTGAAGTAGAGAAGGCCCGTGCACTTGCTGCTGCCTGCGTTATGCCGGTAAGCGAAGGTATGGTCGTTCATACAAATAGTAAGAAGGTTAGAGATACACGTAAGGCTACACTCGAGATGATCCTTTCCGATCATAACCGTGACTGCCTGTCCTGTATCCGTAACAAGAACTGCGAACTTCAGACTCTGGCTGAAGAGTATGGTATCCGTAAGGTTACTTTCGAAGGTGAGAAGAGCCCGTCTATTTACGATGACAAGTCTTTCTCCATCGTTCGTGATGGCAGCAAGTGCGTTAAGTGCGGACGTTGCGTATCTGCTTGTAAGAAGCAGGGCATCGGCGTTCTTTCCTTCCTCAACCGTGGTTTCAGCACATCTGTTGGCCCGGCTTACGATATTTCCATGGCAGATGCTCCGTGTATCTACTGCGGTCAGTGTATCGTAGCTTGCCCGGTTGGCGCTCTGCATGAGAAAGAAGAGACCGATAAGGTTTGGGCTGCAATTCAGGATCCGTCCAAGCACGTTGTTATGCAGGTTGCTCCGGCTGTTCGTGCTGCTATCGGTGAAGAGTTCGGTCTGCCGATCGGAACACGCGCTACAGGTAAGATGTTCGCAGCTATGAAGCGTCTCGGTGCTGATAAGGTTTATGACACCAACTGGGGTGCTGACCTTACCATCATGGAAGAAGGTACAGAGCTCCTGAACCGTATTCAGAATGGTGGCGTTCTCCCGATGATCACTTCCTGTTCTCCGGGATGGATCCGCTTCTGCGAATTCTATTACCCAGAGTTCATCCCGAATCTGTCTACATGCAAATCTCCGCATGAGATGGAAGGCGCGATCATTAAGACATACTATGCTCAGAAGAACAACCTGGATCCGAAGGATATCGTAGTTGTATCCGTTATGCCTTGTACTTCTAAGAAGACAGAGGCAGCTCGTGAACAGCTCGTTAACGCAGATGGCCTGAAGGATGTTGATATCGTTATCACAACTCGTGAGCTGGCTCGCATGATCCGTGAAGCAGGTATGGATTTCAACTCTCTGCCTGATGAAGGCCCGGATGCTGATCTTCTCGGCGAGTACACTGGTGCTGCTGTTATCTTCGGTGCTACCGGTGGTGTTATGGAAGCTGCTGTTCGTACAGTTGCTGATATTCTCGAAGAAAAAGATCTGCCTGAGTTCGAATACAAGGCAGTTCGTGGCGTAGATGCTGACATCAAGGAAGCTGAGCTCACTCTCGGCGGAAAGAACATCCGCGTAGCTGTTGCCCACAGTACAGCTGCTGCTAGAAAGCTTCTTGATTCTATCAAAGACGGTTCTGCTCCTGAGTATACCTTCATTGAGATCATGGGTTGCTCCGGCGGATGCGTTTGCGGTGGTGGTCAGCCTCAGGTTCCGGCTCAGAAGCTCATGGATATCGATATCCGTGCTGAGCGTGCTAAGGCCCTCTATGAGGAAGACGAGATCATGCCGAAGCGTAAGAGTCATAAGAACGAGCAGGTTGATAAGCTCTACAAAGAGTTCCTCGGTGCTCCGAACGGCCACCTGGCTCACGAACTCCTGCACACAACTTACGCAAAGAGAGAGATCTATCCGGATTCTGTACTCGAAGAGTAAGTTCTGTAAGATTCAAAACTACAAAAGAGCGTCCCTTGTGGACGCTCTTTTTCTTTTCAAAAAGCACTTATATCTGCATTATCAGAACTATGTATAAAAAGAGAAGGAGCGCTCCATTTGGAACGCTCCTTTTGAATTGTTTATTCAGTTACTGATTGAGTGATCAGGAATGCTCAAGAGCCAGTGTTCTTGTTGTCAGATCGCAAACCTCAGCAGGTCCGTA
>DBYF01000035.1:0-254 GCA_002310155.1 Mageeibacillus sp. UBA1193
CTGTTCCTTCGGGGACAGTCCTTTTTTCTATGTGAAAAGCACTTGGCGAGGCGGCGGAGTGCGCTCGCCGGACCAGCCGGCGGGGTAGACCTGATCTGTGGATTCTGTTCATTTCTAAGTTGCGAAAATGCAACTCTGAACACGAAATCCTGCATTTTATTTCAGCCCCGGGCACAAATTATCGAAGTACGACACAGGAAACAGGCTTCTTTTTCCAGCGCTTGCCATCATGGTATAATGACAGAGGAAATTGA
>DBYF01000035.1:396-7144 GCA_002310155.1 Mageeibacillus sp. UBA1193
AGTGCTTTTGCCATCGATTACGATGACGCGGATGTCGAGCATGAGAAGCTCCAGACCGAGGCGGAGCGCGAGCGTATCCGTCTCGAGCGCGAGAAGGAACTCCTGGCGACGAAGATTCGCCTTGAGGAAGAAGCTCAGATCAGACGTGCAGAGCGTACCAGAAAGCAGCTTGGAGGCGGCGTTCTGAAGATGCTCCTCATCCCGTTCTGCATCATGGCCATCATGAGCATCTTTTCCCTGATCTTCTTTACGATCATTGGTCATAGGGTCAGCACTACTGCCCAGAACCGTGCGAACAGAATAACGGCGGGAGGCACGACGACAACAGCTGCGAGACCGACTGAGCGCGTCATCACAAAAGAACTCATCCTGAACGATCAGTCTTTCTGCGAGAATGCGGTGGCTTCCGGTGTGTCCTGCGCGAAGGCCAAGCACTCGTCGCTGATCAATGACTTTGACCTCAAGAGTGAACTGAATCTGGATATGGTTCCGCAAGCTTCTCTCGTTGAAGAGCCGAAACTGATCAATGCATATTTTATTGAATCCGATAACAGATACTTCGTTATGGTGTTTGAACTGACCTTTGGTTACGACCAGGACATCGACCGTACGAAGACGATGTACTTCGCCTGCTATCTTTCCGGAATCTCCCGCAACGCCGAAGGAAAGATCATAACCGATTACAATGTCCAGATGGATTACGGCACTGGCATGGACCTGAATTATGTGGCATACAGCGACAAGGATCAGCTGTATCGTGAAGTCGTGCTCGGCAGGAACGGTATCGTTGATGACCTGACCGATGATCTGGTCAAGTAAGGCTAAGGAATACTTAGGAAGACTGAGGTAATTTATGCAGCTCAAAAGCTTAAACTGTAAAAACTGCGGCAATCCGCTCCGTGAGGAGAACGGTAAGCTCCACTGCAACGTGTGCGGTTCATTCTTCGATATGGAGGAAAACCTCGGGGCACAGAAGATGGAGCATATCCAGAAGTCTCTCAAAGAGGCGGAAGCGAGCATCGAGACCGATAAAAAAGCACTCGAGGAGTTCATGCGCGTCAAGGAAGAGGCCGAGATCGAGGCAGAGAGAAAGAAGCGTGAGCGGATGGAAGCGCAGATGCGCGAAATCCGTAAGAGAGCCAACCAAAAGGCGATCCGCCAGCTCATGATCACACTGGTTTTTTCTGCTGCGATTATTATTCTGATTATTTTCCTTGCGACGAAGTATAAGAACACCAACAAAAACACGACGGCAAAGAATAACCCGCCGCCGACGTATGTGGAGAAGAACTACCGTATCACTCCGACGGACCTGAAGGCGAACAGCGCTTTCCTCGAGGACCTTACAAAGAGAACGGTCGATGCGGTCAAGAAGGACCACGCGGGCTCCGTTTACGAGTCCACGACGGACGCGCTCTACATCTGGAACCTGAACGAAGATCCGTACATCTCCGAGTACTATCTGACCACCCGCGAGGACGGCAATTATCTCTACATGCTGGTGGTGCTGCCGATGAAGGGCGATAACAATTCTCCTCAAAGTGATGACGTCCAGTACAAGGATGTCTATGTGATGGCATTTGTTGAGGATGTGTATATCGGCGAGGACGGAGCGATCCATTATAGCGAAGATAAGCTCAATTTCGACGGCTCCTCGGAGTACAACTTCTTCTGGCACGCCGACTTCGACAAGGACCTCCTGGTCAGAGAGTTTGTCTCCGCAAAAGAGGTTGATCCGGAGAAACCGTACATCGTGCACATGTTCATGGTGTGACCGGAGCGGGAAGAATCCAATATAACTGCTAAAAAAGCACTGTTGCCCGAGGCACAGTGCTTTTTTGTCGGGATTTTTCGGGAGGCTTCCGACTAAATCCCCAAGCGTAGAAATTCGACGGGAAATGTACGATTAGGTTTCCGACTGGGTCCCAGAAGACAAATATTTGTCGGAAAATATACGCTCAGTTTTCCGACAAAAAGCAGTGCCGTAGGGATTATGTCGGAGATTCACCTGAGAATAATCCGACTTGAAAAAGGGAGACGAAAATACGTCGGAAAAACCATGTGGAATTTTCCGACGTATTATGAGTTTCAAGTATTTAATCGGAAAGATCAATAAAACCTATCCGACGAAAAATGACTGGACGAAGATTCAGTCGGATCACATCAGATCATTGAAGTCGCTGAAGTCATCGTTGCTGTTGTTTTCCCAGAGCGGACGTGTGGCCGTCGGAGCATCGTAGATCGGCTCCGGCTGAACCGGTGCGGGATTCTGGGCGGCGAGGGTAGGATCCGGGAAGAATCCATCCATCGGTGCAGACGCCGGTGTCTGATACTCAAAAGGAGTCTGTGCAGGCGCTGCCGGAACTGGTGCAACGGGTGCAGGAGCCGCTGCCGGCGCAACAGGTGCAACGGGTGCTGCCGGGGCCGCAGCTGCAACAGGAGCCGCAGCACTTGCCGGCTCAGCCTTCTTCACACTGCCGCCGTTCCAGAAAGCATCGATCTCTTCTTGTGTCATCTGACGGCCAGGCTTACCGGCACTGGCTGTCGGGTCGATCTTGACTTCTTTACTGCNNGCGCCCATGTTCTGTCTTCTGGCCGCAGCCCAGGAACTGTCGACCATCATACCGCTCAGCAGAGCTGCAGTAGGCACGCCGCCCATAGTAGCAACCGTTCCGCTTGGAGGCGTAGTGCCACCCATCGGAGCAGTCACTCCACCCATAGGAACATTTGCGCCCATGCCCATAGGTGCCTGAGCTCCCATCGTCGCATTGGCGGCAGGATTAGCCTTGACCGTTGCGCCTGACATGGAATTGTACGCCATAGCCGTCGCATCCTTGCCGGAAAGCGTGCGGTAATTCCCGAACTTGGAGGTCTCGATCGATGTGCCGAAACCGAGTGTCAATCCCTTGTGAAAAGAAGCCGCACTCAGTGAATCTGACGAAAAGATGACCGGCTCTCTATACGCATTGACTGTCTCGATGACCTCGCCGTTTTGATTGATTTCAGGAATATGGCGGGTGACCGGTTCCTTGGAACCGAAGGGCAGAGCCTTCGAGTTACGGAAGGTATATTCATTGCTTCTGCACATTGCCTCGATATTGCAATCGATCATATAAGTGAACTCGTTAAAGTTGTGACGCATGTTGTCCTTATCGCTGAAAGACATGATCTCCGAACTGTAGTCTTCCGGCTTCAGGCGGCTGTCACCTTTGTTGTTCGATTTGTTAAGAATGAGCGCGCAGATCAGAAATGCGAGTCCGATGCCGATGGAGGCGCCCATGAAAAGTCCTAAGATCCAAGCTAAACCATCCATCACGATCACCCCTGTCTCTTCTTCATGAAGTTAAATATCGACTTCGACTGCGTCAGCTCAAGCTGCTTGACAACTTTCTTGTACACAGCGTATCCGACGAAGAAAACGGCTGCAGCGACCATGAATCCGGCGATGATAACGCTGACGGGATTGTTGTTGCTCGAGGAAGACGTGCGGTGTCTTCTGTTGCTGGTGTAAGACGTGAACAGTGCCGGCAGGAACGAGTTGCCGAAGAACCATGTCAGGAACGTCGTGAAAAGCACTGACAGCCCGGCGACACATCCGGTGAACAGCTTCTTGTTCCACGGAATACCGCAGACGACCTTGCCGGTCTGGCCGTTGACCATGATGGTGTTGTGCTTGCCCTCGAATTCGTAGCAGACAAACCATACGGGAAGCATCGCGTAGCGCACGTCGCGGTCGATCAGCGTGGAGGAACGCTCCATCTGGACCTGCTTGTTGGAAGCGTGGAAGGTCTTCGCCGCCTTCTCGTTAAAAGCTTCGCGTGCGCGGAGCGTAACGACCTCCTGCAGATCCGCGTTGGAAATATCGGAGACGTTGGAGTAGAAGCCGAGGAGATAATCCTCATCGAAAAGCTTCAGTCCCGAGAAATCATATGGCTCCAGACGCTGGGAGCTCTCATCCGAGAGCATCTGTGATCCGTCGACGGGAAGATTGTCGATCGACATCTTTCCGGAACGTTCCCAGTATTTGGTTACGGTGTGCTTACCGCTCTTTACCTCGCCGGAAAAAACGGCTGCCTCCACGTGATACGCATTGGCGATCCAGTAGGGAACATAGATGCCGCGGACTTCCGACGGACTGAAATTCTTTACTTCCTTCGGAATGAAGACGCCGTGCTTGAAACGGTTCTTTACGAGGTTTACGGCCTGCTCCTTGCTGACTGCAAACGGAATAATGAATTCCGGTGCTTTTTCCTTTGAAATACGGTTAAAGACAACACTTGAACTTCCGCAGTAGATGCATCGTGTGGATGCCTCGGTGCCGTTGATCGAGATCTCGCCGCCACAGGATCCGCAGGTGTAGATATAGCAGTCGAAATACTCCTGAGCCGTACTCGGGTCGACGCCATAGATCTCCGCAGCGGAGATGGCTTTCTTGCCCTCTTGGTATTTCTTTTCGGTCGACTCGACCTCTTCTGCGTCCCAGGCGCCGCCGCATGCCGGGCAGACGACTTTCTGCTTCGTCGGATCGAAAAGAAGCGGCGTAGCGCAGTTCTTACATAATGTTGCCATTGGTGATTCCTTCCTTTTATGTCTGAATCATGTTCAGATAATACTCAATATAAGTACAATTATACTTCATTGATTCCCGATTTCATCGTCCGCGTCGGCCAAATACACACCTGTATTCCCATCCTCTGCCGGATTATTTTGCGTGAAAAGCACTCGTTCCCGAGTTTCTCTGCTCAGCCCCGGGATTCCGGTCATTTTCCGGTCCCGGCTGTCGGCGCATTGGCCGCGCCGAGTATCTGCTCGGCGGAGTTCTGCTGCCACATCTTCCTGTAGTCTCTGGGCGTCGAGTCGAAGAACTTCTTGAAGGTCTCGCTCATATAGCTGACACCGGTAAAGCCCGAAAGGGAAGCGATCTCGGACATGCTCAGCGAACTCGAACGCAGATACTCGGCAACCTTTCTCGCGCGAAGATGCATGAGATAACTGATCGGCGATTCGTTGACGAACTGCTTGAAAAGAAGGTTGCAGAGCGACTTACTGATGTTCGCCGAAGCCGCGATCTCGTCGAGTGTGATCGTCCGCTGATAGTTGTTCGAGATGAAGTGCATCATGTTCTTAAACGTCTGCATCCTCGAGTCCGGCGCTTCCTCAGGTCCGAGGATACCGATGATCTCGGATCTCTTGATGACCAGGTCCCAGATCTGGAAGAACTGCTTCGTGATCTCGAACGGGCAGTGCCGGCTCGGCGGAAGCGTGTGCATGAGACGGTACATTTCCTCGGTCATCTCATCGATGTCGCGGAAGCGGAGATACGGAATGTCCTTGTTATCGGTGATCGCGCGGATCGCCTGCATCTCGACAGCCACCGACGAATGCAGGATCGCCGGATGCGCGATGAAGATGATGTACCGCGCGGTCGTGTTGTCGATTGCCATACTGTAGTGTATCTGATTGGAGTTGATGAAGATCGTGTCGCCCTCGTGGAGCATGATGGTCTTACCGTTGACGGAGTACGCCATCTTGCCCGACGTGACAGTACACATCTCGATGTCCTCATGAAAATGCGGGACGCGCTCCCACGTGACATTCGGCTTCACCCAGCCTTCAAATATATAAGAAGGGAATTGGGGGTCGTCGTAATTGACGATTTCCGAACCGTCTTCGCGCTTAACGATCAATCCCATGATGTCGCGGTTCATGATTTACCTCACTATTATCCTGATATTCCATCGAATTATAACTATATTCCAAAGTCGTAGAAGATTGTTATAAAATTTGGCTTAATTTCATGTAGAAAAACACTTTCATCTACAATATACTTGCAATTGTAAAGAAAAGCAAGCCCCCCCGTTACATCCAGAGAAAGCACCGGCGCCGGCGCGGAGGGAATGGGACAGGACGAGTGCTTTTCGAGCAATATAAAACGAAAGGAGAAGAACCATGATCAGAGAGATTAGTAAAGAAGAAATTAAAGAGAGCGTGCGCGTCATCACGGAGAGTTTCATGACAGTCGCAGACGAACTGGGATTCACAGCAGAGAACGCACCGCGTTTTACCGCTTTTGCGACAACGGAAGACCGCATCATGTATCAGATGTTTATCGAGAAACGGCCGATGTGTGGTTTCTTCTCCGAAGATGGAAAGATGCTGGGCTACTATTCGCTCGCGAAGCAGAGCGACACCGAGTGGGAACTCAATAACCTCTGCGTGCTCCCGGAGCACCGACATGACGGGATCGGCGACCAGCTCTTACAGGATGCTTTCAAGCGTGTCCGAGAATTCGGCGCGGCGAAACTCAATATCGGAATCGTGGAAGAGAACGTGCGTCTTCGTAAATGGTACGAGTCGAAAGGCTTCATGCACACCGGAACAAAGAAGTTCGACTTCTTCCCGTTCACATGCGGATATATGGAAAAAGCACTATAACGCAATCACTTTTCGAGTGACCGCGTTATGCGGTCACTTCTTTTTTCGGGAACCGGTGCGAAGGTGCGGGCAGCATCCGCGGCCGATCAACATATATAGAAGCCATATTCATTAAGTAATAAGAAACACATACGAAAACACATTATAAAAAGAGTTAGTGAGGGAAAGAAATGGAAAACGCAATTGTTATGAAGAACATCTGCAAGGACTTTAAGATCCTGAACCGTCACGAAGGCCTGAAGGGCAGCATCCGCGATCTTTTCTCGCGTGACTACAAGACGATCTCTGCGGTAAAAGATGTATCGCTCGAGAT
>DBYF01000036.1:0-953 GCA_002310155.1 Mageeibacillus sp. UBA1193
TCACGATTTTTTCCAGCGAAAACTTTGCCGCTTCACGATAGAGATCTTCCTTCGAATCGAAGTAGATATAGAGTGCACCCTGGGAGATTTTTATACCTTTTGTGAGGTCGCCGATCTTCGTTCCTTCGACTCCGTTTTTCGCAAAATACGGAACAGATTTCGTAAGGATATTCGTCTTCGATTCTTCTCTGATTCTCTCATTCTGTTCTCTCGATCTCGGCATATTCTTTCCTCCCTGTTTTCTCTCATCCTGTTTCTCAAAAAGCCCCATCACCAGTGCATCCCACGTTGACTGAATGATTGTTCATGTTCAGAATAGCACGCGGTTTCTTCTCACGCAATAACACTTCGCACATGTAGTGAAAACGTAATAGAAGACATGCAATAAATGTATACTTCTGCTCTATAGTTTTCGTGCAGTGAACAGAGTAAAATAGAAGAGGAAATTGGATCTAAAATTTTGCGAGGTTTTGCATGCAGATACTTAAACTTTCTACAACGGAAAATCCGGAGTACTGGCTCGACGAGATCGGTAAAAGCACTTGGGTCGCCGCACCGTATCTTGTGAGTCTTGTTAGAGAGAATAAACTGAAAGAACTATATGGTGAAAGATCAGAAGTTTTTCTTCTTACCGAAGATGAAAAACTCATCTCGTTCTGCACATATTCCGACATGGATGAGATCACGGATCCGGAGATCACACCATGGGCAGGATTCGTTTTTACGTTTCCCGAGTATCGTGGTCAGAGAAAGATCGGAAAACTTCTCGAACACGTTTATGCTCTTGCGAAGAAAGACGGATTTAAAACACTCTACATCTCGACCGAGGAAGAAGGTCTTTATGAGAAGTATGGTTTCACTTTCTGGCAGGTCATGAATGAAGACCGGACCGGCGGACCGACACGCGTATACAGAAAAGAAATCATTGATATGGATTACAGTGATGTGATCGG
>DBYF01000036.1:1044-3859 GCA_002310155.1 Mageeibacillus sp. UBA1193
CAGGATGTATATGTATTCGGAATCGAAAAACCGATCCGCACTTACACAGGAAAAGTCGTCGGCGTCATTCACCGACTCAACGATAACGAAGACAAATGGATCGTCAGCTTAAGTGGCGCCAAGATCCCCCGCGAAGAGATCTTAGCACGCACAGAATTCCAGGAACAATACTACATGTCCGAACTCTATCTGTAAGAAAAAAGCACGAAAAAAGAAAGTGTTTTCGCCATGCCTCCGCAGGCCGCATCGCGGCCGAGGACCAGCACAAGAAAACACTTTCTTTTTTTATTTCGGGCATTTCAATTATGATCCGGTAAAATCGTACTTCCTTACTCCCAGCATCCAGAACTTGTAGCTCAGGTAGAAGAACAGTACACCGAGTGCAGGTGCGCACCAGGTCAGTGTCGGGATGTCATTGGATTCCAGGATCGCAAGGCTCGGGTAGTACGCCACAAAAGCGATCGGGATCACGAAGGTAAAGAGGATACGGAAGACACCGTGGAAGATGTTCGACGGATACTTCGCGAAGTCCTTGAACCTGAACATGATGACCATGACGTAACCCGAACCGACGATCCAGAAACATGTCGCCGCAGCAGCGTTCATGATCGCGATCATAAAGAGAGATGCTGTCAGGAGGAACAGCACGAGCTTCAAGATCACGAGCGGCGTTACGGGGATACCGATGTTGACCCACGCGTAGATCAGCGTGCCGATACCGAACGCCAGCTGACCAAGTCCTTTTACATCGAAAACTTCCGACATGAAGTAAAAGAACACATTGATCGGCCGGAAGCAGTACTTGATAAAGTCACCGCTCTGGACCTGGAATCTGAGGTTCCAGTTGTTGTCGAAAAAGCACTGTACCGGCGTCAGCGCGATCAAGGAAAATCCGTAGAGGAACAGCATGTGATGGTAGTCCCAGCCGTTGATCGTCGGGAAGTTCTTAAAGAGGATGAGGAACGTCACGAATCCCGAGAGGTTCGTCATGATCATGCCGATCGTCGAGATGATGAAGTCGGCACGATAGCTCATCTTGCTCTTTAGATCCTGCACGAGGATCTTCCTGTATATTCTGCAGTAGAAGCCGAAGCCCCTCCTGCGCTTTGGTGTTGTCATAACGTTTTCCATATCAGCCTCCGTTAACGGTGATCTTCTTGACGGAATAGTTCCAGAAAAGTGTGCCTGCGAGTGTCAGGATCAAGGCCCACGCGACCTGCAGACCGAACATCGGAAGGAGTCCCTCGATCGTGTTGGTGTCATTCTTTTCCAGAAGGATCGTCAGCGGGATGTCGTAGACCGCTCTGAACGGCAGATACTGCACGACCTGACGCAGCGCTTCCGGGAAGAAAGCCAGGGGGATCGACGCACCGGAAAGGAGGAGGACGATGGTTTCCTTTACGATGTTAATGCCCCATGTCGACTCCGTGTACAGGCAGATCGTGGCGACGATCATCTCCATGCTGAAGTTGACGACCAGAGCGATCACAGTGGATACCGCAAACCACAGAAGGTTGATTCCCATCGGGATCGCGCCGTGGGTGACGATCAGTACGACGATGAATGTCGGTACGAATGTCAGCGTGAAAAGCACTACATGTGATCCGGAGTAGCTCCAGAATGTGTACTCACGGAAGTTCATCGGCTTCAGAAGATCGAGTATGATCTTTCCCGACTGGATCGAACGGCTCATATCCCACACGACGAACATCTCGAGGAAGTTAAAGAGTGCGGTTGCCAGGATCAGGTAGATCATGGTATCGGTAAATGTCATGCCGTTGACGACGTCCGTGCCGGATGACGCGTAGATCGCCTTCCAGAGGTAGTACACCAGCACGAGATATATCAAGTTGGCAAAGAGCGTGACCGCGGTGCCGAGGCGGTACTGGAGAGACTCCATGATGCCCGCACGCGTCAGCGCCAGATGTCTTCGCATATTCATGATTTATGCCTCTCCTTTCTCTTCATCCGCAGCCGCCGGGACGGGTGCTTTTGAAGCGGAACTGCCTTCGTAGATCTTCTTGATGACCTCCTCGGTCGAGATCTCCTGGAGCTGGATGTCCTTGATCTTATGCTCCTTTTGCTTCGCGAGGATGACCTGCATTACGTCTTCCTTCGACTCGTCGATCACGCGCTCTTCCCATGTGTCATCGCTGAGGCGCATGCGGAGCGTTCTGTACGAACCGAAGTAGGACTTCAGGTGATCGATGTCATTGTCGTAGATTTTCTTTCCTTCGTCGATGATGACGATCCTCTTGCAGAGTGCGTCGACGTCGCCCATGTCGTGCGTCGTCAGGATGACGGTCGTACCCTTCTCCTGGTTCAGGCCCTTGATGAGGTCACGGATCTTCGACTTCATGGAGACGTCGAGACCGATGGTCGGCTCATCAAGGAAAACGATCGCCGGGTTGTGGAGGAAGGCCGCCAGAATATCGCTCAGCGTTCTCTGGCCGAGCGACATCTGACGGACGGGCTTATGGAGGATCGGCTCGATATCAACGAGCGAACGGTAAAGCTCCAGCATGTCTTCGTATTCCTTCTTCGGCACCATGTAGATGTCACGGAGAAGGCGGAAGGATTCGATCAAAGGGAGCGACCACCACAGCTGGCTTCTCTGTCCGAAAACGACGCCGATGTGCTCGGAGTTCTTCGTGCGCTCCTTATACGGCACGACGCCGTTGACCAGGATCTCGCCGGATGTCGGTTCGAGGACGCCGGTCATCATCTTGATGGTCGTCGACTTACCTGCGCCGTTCGGACCGAGGTAGCCGATGATCTCGCCGCGGCCGATCTCGAGCGATACATCTTTTACCGC
>DBYF01000092.1:0-6609 GCA_002310155.1 Mageeibacillus sp. UBA1193
TTTCTGGTGTAGAGCCAGGACGGGAAGTGACCCGGAGCATCCGGAGTATTTCCCTCGTCGAGGTACTGGCGGATCATAGGAACAGTTTCCTTGAGATACATGTAAGTCGCGTAGATCGCTACAGTGGAACGCGGCTGCTTCGGCTTCTCTTCAAGCGTCTCGACCTTGTTTCCGTCGAGAGTAGCTACAGCAAGTTTCTTCAGCTGCTCGATATCTTCGACGCAGACGGAGATGAGAGTATCCTTTCTGTTCTCCATGAAGAAATCGTACATATCCTTGAGCTTGTAGGTGAACAGATTGTCGCCGGCGATGATCATCATATCCTCATCGATTGCGAGCTTGTCGATCACGAACTGGATGTCGCCGATGGCTCCGAGTTTATTGGTATCGTCGGTCGTGCCGTCATCGATGACCTCGATCGGAGTAGAGATGCGTCCTTCGGCAAGATCCTTATCGGAGCGGGCAGATGCCCAGTCAGCGAACTTGTCTGCGAAACGGTGATTCGTAACAACGACGATCTTGTTAACGTCCGGGATGGTCTCGATCTCATCGGTGATGTAATCGATCATGGCCTTCGGTCCGACCGGCAGAAGCGGCTTCGGCGTATTAATGGTCAGCGGATAAAGGCGTGTGGCATATCCGGCAGCTAAAATCAATGCAATCATTTCTTTTCCTTTCCTCACCTGGATGTGAGTTTCCGGAGCGCCATTGCTCCACGGAGTCCGCTCCGGAGATGTCATATTTTTAACATCTTACCAAAAATTGACATAAAAATCTATTTACAATCCTTTTCGTTTCGATGACAGGTGGCAAAAATGTAAAGGAAAATGTAGAAAAACAGCGGAAAAACCGCTATAATATCATTGATATGGATACTAACAGGAATCCGATGGTCAAAGTTCCGAAAGAACCTGATCATTGGGGTTTTTGTGCGCATATACGAAAACTAACTTAGCCTAAAAGGAGAAACGAATATGGAGCTTTGTGCAGTTGTAATGGCAGCCGGTGAAGGGAAGCGTATGCATTCCAATCATTCGAAGGTCGTCCAGCTTGCGGCCGGTAAACCGCTCATCCGCTGGGTCGCGGAGGCGCTTTCCGGAGTAGGTGCTACCGAGCAGGTATATATCGTCGGACACAGACAGGAAGAAGTCAGAGAGGTACTTGGTGAAGACGTTGCGTTCGTTTTCCAGGAGCAGCAGCTCGGTACCGGACATGCTGTTATGCAGGCGGCTCCTTTCCTCGAGGGAAGAAACGGATGCACGATCGTCCTTCCGGGCGACGCTCCGCTCATTACTTCCGATACGATCGGAAAAGCACTCGAGATGTTCGAGCAGGGTGATTACGGTGCTGTCATCATCACAGGTCTGGCACCGGACCCGAAGGGATACGGACGTGTTATCAGAAACGCGGAAGGTAACGTAGTGAAGATCGTTGAGCATCGTGATTGCACAGAAGATGAACTGAAGGTCAACGAGATCAATTCCTCGATCTACTGCTTCAAGACACCGCTCCTTCTGTCCGCTCTCGGTCGTATCGACGCGAAGAACGCGCAGAAAGAATACTACCTGACAGATACTATCGAGATCCTGATCAAGGACGGTCACAAGGTCGGTGCGTATGTCGCGGATTTCGATGAGACACGTGGTGTAAACGACCGTATTCAGCTGCAGGAAGTCGGTAAGATGCTCAACAGAAGAACCTGCATGAAGCTGATGCAGCAGGGCGTCCAGATCGTCGATACAGAGACGACATGGATCGCGGATACTGTCGAGATCGGTAAGGATACGCTCATTCTTCCGGGATCTGTTCTTCTCGGAAACACGATGATCGGTGACGAGTGTGTCATCGGTGAGAATACCCGTCTTGAGAATGTAAGAGTCGGCGACGGAACGACGATCGACAACTCGATCGCGTCGGACTGCGATGTCGGCAAGAACTGCCGTATCGGACCATACTCCCATCTGCGTCCGGATACGATCCTTAAGGACAATGTCACCATCGGTGCGTATGTTGAAGTTAAGAACGCGACTATCGGTGATTACTCCCGTGCCCGCCACCTGACCTATGTCGGTGATGCGAAGGTCGGTAAGAACGTAAACTTCGGCTGCGGTACAGTAACCTGTAACTACGATGGTATGGATAAGACCTGGTGTGTCATCGGCGATAACGTATTTATCGGTGGTAACAGCAACCTCATCTCTCCGGTAACTCTCGAAGAGAATTCCTACATCGCCGCGGGTTCGACCATCACGGAAGATGTTCCGGAGCTTGGTCTTGCGATCGCCAGATCCCAGCAGGTCGTCAAGGAGAACTGGGTCGCCAAGAAGAACCGTTCCCGTGCGTCTACTGTTATCCAGCCGGATAAGAAGCGTACCAGCGGTATGTGATCCGATGTGGTTCCGAAGGAAACGAAATACGGAGAACGACTGGACGGCTATAGGTGAGAATATGTGGCTGATCGTAGGCCTGGGAAATCCGGGAAAAGAATATACATCGACCTTTCATAACTGCGGTTTCATGACTCTGGAAGTCCTGGCGCAGAAGAACAACATCAAGGTCGATAAGCTCAAGTGGAAAGGCGAATACGGAAGAGGAACGATCCAGGGGGAAGACTGTATCCTCCTGCGTCCGCATACCTTCATGAACCTTTCGGGACAGAGTGTCCAGGAAGTCATGAAGTTCTTCAAGATCCCGCTCGATCACCTGATCGTGATCTACGATGACATCGATATCCAGAGAGGCAAGATCCGCGTCCGTTCGAGCGGTTCAGCCGGCACACATAACGGCATGAAGTCCGTCATCTACTGCGTCGAGTCCCAGGACTTCGCAAGAGTCCGGATCGGCTGCGGTCCGGTCCCTGAGCACTGGGATCTGGCAGACTTTGTTCTTTCAACGATTCCGAAGGATGAGCAGGAAACGATGCTGAAATCCTTCGAAGAAGGCGCACAGGCAGTCGAGGATATACTCTCGGGCAAACCGATCCCGGGTGGAAGAAACAGAGGAGGATCCCATCATTCATGATCTTTCTTCCTTCGATAAAAGATATGCTGAAAGAAGCCTTCGTCGACCCTGCCTTTAAGGAGCTGGTCGATTCTTTTTCTGCGCAGAAAGGACACATCAACCTGACCGGAATGACCGAGACACAGAAGGCATTCCTGATCGCTGCTGCCGCTCTTTACCAGAGCGAGAACAGCGAATCGGAGAATACTCCGATCCCGGTGATCCTCGTATCCGATGAACTTTCCGCGAGAAGGATCAAGTCCCATCTCGATTCGTTCTTCGAGAAGGAGAGCGTGATCCTCCGTGGAAGAGAGACACATATGTCCGCGGTCTCGGCATCGAGCCGTGAGATCGAACAGGGACGTGTAAAAGCACTCGTCAAATATGTGACCAGAGACTGCGGCTGCCTCATCGTTACAGCAGGCGCGCTTCTTACAAAGATGCTTCCGATGAACCGCTTCATCAACACGACGGTCACGGTCCGTCTCGGAAAGAGACTTCCGCCGGAGGACCTCGCGCAGACACTCATCTCCATGGGCTATGTCCGCACGCGTGAAGTAGAAGGTGTAGGTGAGTTCTCGAAACGAGGCGATATTTTCGACTTCTTCCCGAGCGGCTCCGACATGGGCGTGCGTCTCTCGTTCTTCGACGATGAAGTCGACCAGATCAAGCTATTTAACCTCAACACCCAGAGATCCGAACAGCAGCTCAAGGAGTTTACGATCCTTCCTGCATCCGAACTTCTCCTTCCGAAAAAAGAGTGGGAGAAACTCGCGGACAAGATGGTCGCGATCGGTGATAATGCCGCGAAGAAAGCAGCGGCGATCGGTGCTGACAGAAACAATATCGATACGCTTCTCCGCATGGTCGGAAAAGAGAGTGAAGCCCTTCGCTCCGGCGGTTCTTTTTCCGGATGGGAAAAGTGGGCGGCTGTACTTGAGGAGAACACCGAGTCGATCCTCACCTTCGTAAGAGGCATGGGCGACACGATCTATGTTGACGAGATCGCGCAGGTACGTTCCCGCATGGATGGTGTTGCGGCAGACTTTGAAGCGCGCTTTCGAAATGCTTTTGAAAAAGGACTCGTCCCGGCAGAGTGCTCGACGGCACTTGCCAAGATCCCGGATGTTTTCAGGGAACTCGATAAGAAACAGGTGGTCGCGATGGCCATCCTGCCGAGCAGTAATAACGGACTTCCCGGCGGCGTTCATATCAAGATCCAGGGTACTGCGTGCAACAGTTACAGAGGTCATGAAGATGCTCTTGCCGAGCTGATCTCCGGAAGAAATAAAGAAGGAAAAACGACGTACATCATGAGCGGTACGGGAAGCCGTGCCGAGAAACTCAGAACGTTCCTCTTTGAAAAGAACAGTATGCCGGTCCTTCTTCCGAAGCCTCTTCCGAACGGATTTATCTATCCTGCGATCAACATGATCCTCATCGGTACGCAGGACATCTTCGGTGTCGACCGTGGTATCAAGAAGAAGAAAAAAGGCGGTATGACGATCGACCTTTTCTCCGACCTGGTACCGGGCGAACTCGTCGTTGATGATGAAAACGGTGTCGGCAGATACGACGGTCTCGTGAATCTTGAAGTCGAGGGAACGAAGAGAGACTATCTGCAGATCACATACGCGAATGACGATCATCTGTATATCCCGATGGACCGTCTCGACCATATCCAGAAATATGTCGCTTCTGACGGAAGAACACCGAAGCTCGCGAGACTCGGTTCCGCCGAGTGGAGCAAGTCCGTAAGCCGCGCGAAGAATTCCATCAAGCAGCTTGCGTTTGACCTCGTCGAACTTTACGCAAAGAGACAGGCCGTCGACGGGTATGCGTTCGCTCCGGACACAGTATGGCAGGCACAGTTTGAAGACGATTTCCCATATCAGGAGACCGACGACCAGCTCAATGCGATCAAGGAAATCAAGAAAGATATGGAGTCGAAAAAGTCGATGGACAGACTCCTCTGCGGTGACGTCGGATTTGGTAAAACAGAGGTCGCTTTCCGCGCGATCTTCAAGTGCGTCATGGACGGAAAACAGGCGGTGCTCCTCGCGCCGACAACGGTCCTTGTCCAGCAGCACTATGATAACCTGAAAGAGCGTCTGCGCGGCTATCCGATCCGTATCGCGATGCTCAGCCGCTTCGCAACCCCGAAGGAAGTTAAGCGTGCCGTACAGGGCATCAATGACGGGTCCGTCGATGTCGTGGTCGGTACCCATCGCGTTCTGAGCAAGGATGTCCAGCCGAGAAATCTTGGCCTCATGGTCATCGATGAAGAGCAGAGATTCGGCGTCAACCACAAAGAGAAAATGAAGACTCTGCGTAACACGGTCGACGTACTGACATTAACGGCAACTCCGATCCCGAGAACACTACACATGTCTCTGTCGGGCATCCGTGATATTTCCGTTCTGGAAGAACCGCCGCAGGACAGACGTCCGGTACAGACATATGTAATCGAATACGATCCGCAGATCATCGCGGAAGCATGTCTTCGCGAGATCGAACGTCACGGACAGGTATTCTATCTGTTCAACAATACGCACCTCATCCAGGAGAAAGCTGAGATGCTTGCGGATATGCTTCCCGGTGCGAGAATCGTGTATGCACACGGTAAGATGAGTGAGAGAGAACTCGAGAGCATCATCGAGGCATTCATCCGGAAAGAAGCGGATATCCTCGTCTGCACGACGATCATCGAGTCAGGTGTAGATATGCCGAACGTTAACACGATCATTGTCGAGAACAGTGACCGCTTCGGTCTTTCGCAGTTGTATCAGCTGAAGGGACGTGTCGGAAGATCCGACCGTCAGGCATACGCGTACATCACGTACCAGCCGGAGAAAGTCCTGAACGAAGACGCGGAAAAAAGACTCGCCGCGATCCGTGATTTTACGGAACTCGGATCCGGTATCAAGATCGCACTTAAGGACCTCGAGGTCCGTGGCGCAGGCAACCTTCTCGGTGCGGAACAGCACGGCCAGATGGATGTCATCGGATACGAGCTCTACTGCCGTATGCTCGATGAAGAGATCAAGAAACTGTCCGGCACATGGGAGCCGGAAGTCGAGGATACCGTCATCAAGATGAGCGAGGATGCATACATCTCTCCTACGTATATTCCGGATGACGGACAGCGTATGGACGTCTACCGTCATATCCAGAGCATCGCGTCCAGAAAAGAAAGAGAAGACCTCGAAGATGAACTGATCGACCGTTTCGGCGATGTGCCGAAGGAAGTCACGATCCTTGCGAATATCGCCATCATCCGTCATCAGGCGGCCAAGCTCGGTTTCGAGAAAGTAGAGATCGAGAAAGATACCGCAAAGCTGTATTTCCGTCCGGGTGTATCGGGCGCGGCAGCTGCGGTCCTCATGGCGAGCGGAGACAAGCGCTTCGACGGACACATCATGGTATATTCCCTGAAGCATCCGTTCCTGCAGTATAAGCCGATGCCGAAAGATCAGGCGGAGATCGTTGCCAACGTCGCGGATCTTCTTGACCTGATGAGTGAAGGCGCGAAGAAAGAAAGCGAGAGCAAAGCATGATCGCACTGGAGATCCTTTACAGCCTGTTCTGTGCCGTAGTCGTTTTCCTGCT
>DBYF01000092.1:6703-9040 GCA_002310155.1 Mageeibacillus sp. UBA1193
ACCGATCCGTACAAGAAGGCTTCGTATCACGAAAAGCGGAAGCGCACTTCTGAAGATATTCCTTGTGTCGATGGTATTTGTTCTGGCATTCAATATCCCTGCCATGACGGGTGCTTTTGCATCGGAAGACATACCTTCGATCACGGATGCTCCATGGAAATGGACGGGCAATATCCTGCTGATCATTCTTATCGAAAACATCGTTTTCTGGAATGGCATGATCCGCATCTATCTGTCTTCCGAACAGCTTCGCGTGAAGTACCGTCTGGTCGGTTTTCTCTGCGGAATGATCCCGATCGTGCACCTCGTTGTTCTTTTGAAAATGATCCGCATCTGCGACAAGGAAGTGAAGTTTGAAAACGATAAGATCATTTTGAATGAATCGACGATCTGCCGAGCAGATCTGCGCATGTGAATATCCCATCCTCATGGTCCATGGCGTATTCTTCCGCGACTTCCGTTTCTTCAATTACTGGGGACGTATCCCCGAGCAGCTGGAGATGAATGGTGCGAAAGTTTTCTATGGCAACCAGCAGTCCGCGGCGTCTGTCGAGGAGTGTGGTAAAGAACTGGCCGAGCGAATCCGGAAGATATGTGAAGAAACAGGATGTGAAAAGGTAAATATCATCGCGCATTCCAAGGGCGGACTCGACAGCCGTATGGCGATCGCAAAGTATGGAGTGGGCCCGTCTGTCGCTAGTCTGACAACGATCAATACACCGCACAGAGGATGCGAATTCGCCGATTATCTTTTGAGCAAGATCGGAGAACCGGTGAAGGAAAAAGTTGCCGCCATGTATGATGCGGCACTTCGGAAACTGGGAGATCAGGATCCGGATTTCATTGCGGCGGTCACAGATCTGACGCATTCCGCATGTGAGAAACTGAATCAGGAAATGCCGGATCCGGCAAGGCATCTACTGCCAGAGTTTCGGATCCAAATTGAACCGTCCGAGTTCAGGTCAGTTCCCACTCAATTTTTCGACGATCCTTGTCAAACATTTCGATGGTCCGAACGACGGACTCGTCGGTGAAAAATCGTTCTCCTGGGGACAGGATTATCAGTTCTGGACCGTCAAAGGAAAGCGCGGTATTTCCCATGGAGATGTTATCGATCTCAACCGCGAAAACATCGACGGATTCGATGTCCGTGAGACCTTCGTCAAAATCGTTTCCGACCTGAAGAAAAAAGGCTTCTGAGTAAAGAAAAATAGAGAAAAATATCGTTAAAAATCTCGCGTTACCCGCTTGTGTTTTCCATAAGAGTGCTACAATTAATTTAATGGAAATAACACAAGGAGGGTATATTATGGGTGACAACAAAACCGCGGTATACGATGCGAAAACGCTCGGATATCCAAAGATGTTTGTGCTCGGATTTCAGCATATGTTTGCGATGTTCGGCGCGACAGTTCTTGTCCCGGCTCTGACCGGACTTTCAGTTTCTGCGACACTTCTGTTCGCAGGTTTAGGCACATTGCTTTTCCATTTTCTGACAAAGGGTAAAGTTCCTGCTTTCTTAGGTTCATCCTTCGCATTTATCGGAGGATATAAGATGGTCGCATGGACAGTTGAAACTGTCGGAGATGAGAAAGTGGAAGTGCTTCATCCAGAGCTCCTGCCTTATGCATGCTTAGGTGTGCTGGCTGCCGGAGCTCTTTATCTTGTGCTGGCAGCGCTCATCAAGGCCTTCGGACAGAAGAAGGTCATGCGTTTCTTCCCGCCGATCGTAACAGGTCCGATCATCATCGCAATCGGTCTCACACTTTCTTCTTCGGCGATCGACAGCTGCCAGAGCAACTGGGCAGTCGCTGTTCTGGCGATCCTGGTCGTTATCGTATGCAGCATCTTCGGTAAAGGCATGATCAAGATCATACCTATCCTTCTCGGTGTTATTGTTTCATACATCGCGGCATGCATCTTAGGCATCGTCGATTTTGGTCCTGTAAAAGAGGCAGCCTGGATCGGTCTTCCTTTCAAGATGGAAGATACAGTATTCGAAGTCTTCAAATCTCCGGACAGCTCGAAGATCGCAAATGCGCTTATCACGATCATGCCGATCGCTCTGGCGACAATGGTCGAGCATATCGGTGATATCTCCGCGATCTCTTCTACAACAAACAGAAACTTCATCGAGGATCCGGGTCTTCACAGAACTCTTCTCGGTGATGGTCTTGCGACCATGCTGGCTTCCGTTTTCGGAGCTCCGGCAAACACCACTTACGGCGAGAACACAGGTGTTCTTTCCCTGACGAAGGTTTATGATCCGAAGGTCATCCGCATCGCTGCTTATTGCGCTATTGCGTTCTCCTTCTGCCCGAAGTTCGCGGCTCTGAT
>DBYF01000092.1:9049-12223 GCA_002310155.1 Mageeibacillus sp. UBA1193
TCACTGGTTCTTTACGGTATGATATCTGCAGTTGGTGTCCGTAACATCGTAGAGAATCAGGTCGACTTCAGCAAGAGCAGAAACGTCATCATCGCGGCTCTTATCCTGGGACTGTCTGTCGGCGTCAAGTACTGCACGGCAGGAGCGATCAACATCTCCATCGGTTCTGTTGATATCGCGCTCACAGGTCTGGCTGTAGGTGCTCTGGTAGGTATCATCTTTAACGCGGTCCTCCCGCTCGATGAGAAAGACTATAAGGGAGCAAGTAAAGCATTCATTACGGAAAGTGAGGCTGTGATATCCTCACAACCGCCGCGTATGGATACCAAGAGAAAGAATGAGAAGAAGAGTCAGTCCAGAAAGAGATAAGCATTCTTCGATTCTGAAAACAGTTATTACAAAAGGAGCCGTCTCATCACGAGACGGCTCCTTGTTTTTCGAAATGAGATAAGTAGAATTACTTCTTGATCATGGAACTTCCGCAGGTAGTGCAGAACTTCGTTCCGGAAGAAGGTGTTCCGCAGCGTGCGCAGTACTTCATGAGAACGGGCTCATTGGACACAGGTGCGGCTGCAGGCGCAGCAGAGGCAAATGCCTGAGAAAAAGCCGGTGCGGTTGCGGGCGCTGGAGCAGCTGTCATCTTTTCCATCTCGTCCTGTCTGCTGATACGGGACTGGCTCGCATCATCCGGGACGATCGGATTAAAAGCTGCGCCGACAAGCGTAATGGATCTGGATTTGAGGTCGCTGGCGATCACATTAACGAATTCACCTAACTTCGTGGAAAGATCTCTGAAACTGACGGAACCCATGCTGATCAGAGTTCTGCCGATAGAATAGTTTGCCATATCGGCAACATATTTCACGGTTTGTTCACTTCCGGGAACAAGGAGGCTCGGGTTGTCTGACTCCACCATAAGATCTCCGCTGACCTTTAAGAAAATACTTCTGTACTTCGGATCATTGAAAGGAATGGTATTGGAAAAAGTAACATTGAAAGCCATGGTCAGTACCTCCCATCTTCTAGCCGTGACAGGTTTCATTATATCACGGTCCACATGACGTGGCTATAAATACTCTGCATAGGAATTGCGAGATTATTACCTCAGTTCGGGATATCTCCTGATACGTGCATTCTTGCTCTCTCCACACAAAATCCATAATCGTGTTTTATAATGGAATCATGAAAAAGATTCTTGTAGTAGAAGACGAACCGGATATCAGAGAACTCCTCGGAAGTTACCTTCGAAACGAGGGATACGATGTCGCCGCGGCAGAAGATGGTGTCGCGGCGCTGTCGTGCTTTTCTGAGGGCGGTTTTGACCTCGTGATCCTCGATATCATGATCCCGAAGATCGACGGATATGGTGTATGTGAGGTCATCAAGAAGCAGTCGGATGTGCCGGTCCTCATGCTGTCCGCACTAGGAGAAGAAAAGGACCTGATCAAGGGCTACGATGCCATGGCGGATGATTACATGACGAAGCCGTTTTCCATGCCTGTTCTTCTACGTAAAGTGAGCGCGATCTTACGACGAAATGACGCGCCTTCCGAAAAGGAAAATACCGCATCTTCTGTAGTCTGTGGCGAGCTGACGCTCATCCCGGACAGGATGGAAGTCCTGGTGTCGGGAAAGAGAGTGGAAGTGACCTCTCGTGAGTTCGATATCCTTCTTACTCTGGCGAAGCATCCGGGCAGGATCTTTACCCGTGAGATGCTTCTCGACATGCTCTGGGATTACAACTCTTTTGTAGACGAGAGGATCGTCGACAGTCATATCAAGAATCTCCGCCACAAGCTGGGCGGCGACTATATCGAGACTGTACGCGGACGGGGGTATCGCATTGGCAAGTAATAAAGTGAAAACCCATTCCGGAATCCTCTATGCGATCCGTTCCCATCTGTCTGTGAAAGTATTTCTCATCACGTTCCTCGTGCAGATCATCTTCGGTGCCTTGATCATCGGGGTACTGTTTTTCTCGTCGCCGAGAAGTTATAACACGGCGAAACAGGACATCGTGGAAGGCGATTTCCAGGAACTTCTTGAGACGATGAGAGAGTCGGCATATGAGAATGCGGGACCAGTCGTGGATGCTTTTATAAAAGATACCGGAGCCGATGTCCTGATCTATAACGTCAGCACAACGACCGATGGGAAACCACTTCTTACCGCGCTGAATTCCGTGTATGCAGTTCGGACATACGACGAGTTCGAAAAGCTTATGGCGCAGCATGAAAATTCCTACTATTTCAACAACTTCGGAAACTTTCGTTTCCAGAATACCGGACCGACATACAGGATAGAGTATTACTACTTTGTCGACGAGGGAAATACGATGACCACCGCGATCCGGAAGAGCCTGCCGGTCATCATCGCGGCGATCGTTATCGTGTCGCTTCTTTGCGCATACATCTATACAGTGCTTTTCGCAAAGCCGATCAAGAAATTAAGTATGGTGTCCCGCGCGATGGCAGAACTCGATTTCTCGAAAAAATCTGCGTCGAAAAGGGTCGATGAGATCGGCGCGCTTTCCCGGGATCTCGACAGCATGTCTTCCCAGCTTGATGAGAAGATCACTGAGCTGAAGAAGAGGACCGTAGAGCTTGAGGAAGAGATCAAAAGAGTCAATGAACTCGAGAGCCAGAAGGATGTTTTCTTCTCCGCGGCTTCGCACGAATTAAAGACGCCGGTCACTGTCCTTGAAGGACAGATCCGCGGCATGATCGACGGGATCGAACCATACTCGGATCACGATACATATCTTCCAAAAGCACTGGGCACGGTCAAGCGTATGGAGAGCCTCATCAACGAGATCCTGACTGCATCGCGTATGCAGTCGGGAAAAGAGATCGTGATCGCAAGAACGGATATGGCGCAGATCCTCGAAGAGAAGATGGAAGAGTGCGAAGAACTCTTCAGTTCGCGTGGACTGAAGATGGAACTGAATATCGAAAATGACCTCGTTTTCGAAGGGAATAAAGAACTCACTTCACTGGCGGTCGGAGCATTCATAAGTAACGCGGCTTTCTACTCAAGTGAAGGCGCTGTGGTCGAGGTCGATGGAGAGAAAGATGAAAAGGTAGTTCGCGTGCTCGTTAGGAACACCGGTGCACGTATCGACGAAGAAGATCTTACGCATCTTTTCGAACCTTTTTACAGAACAGATAAATCGAG
>DBYF01000120.1:0-2803 GCA_002310155.1 Mageeibacillus sp. UBA1193
TACTCAGAGAGCGAGATACCACGGTTACCGAGCGGGACCGCATGATCCAGGCCAACAAACTTGTCGTCCTGCTGCCACAGAACTTCCTTGACGAACGCGTACTTCTCGTCGTCCCAGGTCGTAAAGTCATCGAGGACCAGTCCTCCGGTATCACCGGAGTTCGAGTTGAAGCACCAGAACGTGAAGTTCAGGTGGTTCTCGCCGATCAGCTGACGGAGATAGGTCATCCATGTCAGGTTCGGTTCTGTCATGAAGCCGCCCCACTCACCGATCAGGATCGGTGCGATCCTCTCGTTGTGGATGTAGAGCCAGTTATCGTTCCAGCAGTCTGTTTTCAGGGATTCATAGGTGAACTCGCCCTGGAACCACGGCTGCTCGTAAACTGTCGGGCCGTAGTCGTGCGGGGAATATACGATCTGTCTGTTTCTCGCTTCCGTACCGAAGTCGATCGGGTAATCCTTAACACCACGGAGGTTTGCGCCCCACCATGTGGTGAGATAGTCATCCATGTTGGTGCTGGAGAAATCCTTGTTCGTGCTGATATCCTTCGGATAGATCTCGATACCTTCGATCACGATCAGGAGATTCGGGTTTGCATCAAGTGCGATGTTGCCGGCAACCTCAGCAACGTGCTTCCAGTTGTTGTCCAGATCGGAATCATTCCAGATCGCCTTGTCTTCGTTTGCTTTTCCGTGAGGTTCGTTCTTCAGGTCAAAAGCAACGATCGTATCGTCGTTCTTATATCGGTCTGCAAGATACTGGATCGCGTCATAGTAATCCTGGATGGATACCTTGTCCGTGTACCACAGGTTCGTCATGTGACCGGATGCGTCCGTGTTTGCGCTGTGGATATCGAGCATGACCTTGATGCCGTACTTCTGGCAAAGGGACAGCGCATAGTCGAAGATCTGCTGGCTGTTCTTGCCGTCGAGTTCCGCATTGGTTGCTTTGTTGTAGTTGGCCTCCGGATACTGTCCGTTCTTCCATGCGAGAACAAGCTCAGCGGACATCGGGATACGCAGGAGGTTGAAACCATGGTCTGCGATCGAGCGGATCGCGGTCTCCATGTTGCAGCTCCAGCAACCGTCGAAGATATTCGATCCGGTGTTGTAACCGAACCAGTTGATACCGGTCAGCCATACCTGTGTACCGTTCTTATCCACGATGCGGTTGCCGACTGTGGTCAGCCAGTCATCACCCTCGACCGGATCGAGAGAAACAGCAGCGGTTTCAGAAGGTTCAGTAGTATCTGGTGTAGAATCCGTCGGAACGCCGGTCGTCTCAGGAACCGGTGTCTTCTCTGCCGGTGCGCTTGTCGGAGCGGCCGTCGGAGCGGATGTAGGAGCAGCTGTCGGCGCACTTGTCGGAGCGGACGTCGGTGCACTGGTTGGTGCTGCTGTCGGCGTTGCCGGAACCGGAGTAGGACTTGCCGGAGCAGTTGTCGGTGTTGCTGTGCCAAAAGTTGGTGTTACTGTAATCGAGGTTGGTTTCCAATCTTCAGAAATACCATCTAGGTAGCAGCCTGCGCTGGCAGTTACAGATGCACCGGGTTCAATTTTGCTGTTCCATTCTTCACTGGACTTAAATGTGAGCGTACCGTCTTTTAAGGTTACGGATGCATTCCACTTGGAACCCACCGTAGCGGTAGAAGGAACACCTTTGATCGTGATCGTCCAGCCTGTCACCGGCTTGCTCGAACTGTTCGTGATCTTCTCGACAGTAACACTTCCGTAGCTGACAGAAACTGTCGCATCGACGCCATCTGCTGCGCGCAGCAATCGCAGCGGCGCGAAGATGAGCATGAATGTGAGCAGTAAGCTCGTTATGCACTTTATCCTCGTTCTCTCCATTTCTTACATCCCCTTGTTGATCTCCTGCTGTCTGGCGCGCGAGAGACGCAGGATCTCCTGCATCAGTGCTTTTGCCGCCTCACTGTATTGTTCTTCAACTGATTGTCCGACACGCTCCAGGATCTCCGCTTCACGGGACGGGATCTGTGTCGGCATCCCCTTGAGTGCTTTGATCATAGCGATACGGTCTACATGCTTCATTCTCCGCTCGAAAAGCACAAACAGCTCTTTGTCGATCTCGTTGAGCGCCGCTCTCTCCTCAAAGAGCGGGTCGGTATCGGCGGTGAGTGCTTCTGCCACGTCGGAATCGATGGAGATGTACTTCTCAACGAGTTTCTCCATCGCGACAAGATAACCCTTCACGCCCATGCCGCAGACCTGCTCGACGCAGACCGCTTCGATGACGGAAGTGTTTCGGAAAGATTCTCTGTTATGGATATCGGAAAGGTGAACTTCGATGACCGGGATCTTAATGAGCTCGATCGCGTCACGAAGCGCGATGCTGTAATGCGTGTAAGCGCCGGCATTTAAAACGATACCGTCGATCACGCCCATGGAATTATGGAGCTTCTTGATCAGCGCGGACTCGGATTCCGACTGGAAGCACTGCACCTTCACGCCCAGCTCGATGCCCTTGTTGATGCAGGCATTCTCCAGGTCAGCCAGTGTGCCGGAGCCATAATGTTTCGGATCTCTCTTTCCTAACTGGGAAAGGTTGGGTCCGTTCATGATCAGGATCGTCTTCATTCTTATTCTCCTTTTGCCATATACGCGTCAAGAAGCGCCAGTGCGAGGCATCCTTCCGCAACCGGAAGAGCTCTCGGGACGATGCATGCATCGTGGCGCCCTTTGATCTCGATCTTTACATTTTCCTTAGCGTCCAGGTCTACCGTATCCTGCTCCTGTCCGATCGACGGAGTCGGCTTGAAGGCTACCTGTGCGAGGATCGGCAT
>DBYF01000120.1:2899-8636 GCA_002310155.1 Mageeibacillus sp. UBA1193
TCAAAGCCAGATCCGAAGGATACGCCCTTCACGGCAGGAACACCGAACATCAGCTGGGCGAAATTACTCTCGACTGTATCCCACATCGGGGATCCGATTCCGCCCGGGAAGCCTGTCGCCATCACCTCTACTATACCACCGACAGAGTCATTCTCCAACCTTGCGGCGTCTATCTCCGCGGTCATTCTGGACGCGATGGACGGGTTCTCCTGCGGGAAGTTACCCTCGGTCGGGATGACCGGCATCTCTTCTTCTTCCCAGCTCTGCGCATTGACCTTGCCGATGCGGATGATGTGCCCGTAAACTTCCACGCCGCACTTGGACTTCAGGATCTGCTTGGCGATCGCGCCCGCAAACAGCACAGGAGCGGTCAGTCTGCCGGAGAAATGTCCGCCGCCTCTGGGGTCATTGCTCATCTTATAGCGCAGTCTCGCGGTGTAGTCTGCGTGTCCCGGTCTCGGTGTCACGGTGAATCCGTCGTAGTCCGAAGAGTGGGTATTCGTATTCAGGATCTCCATCGCCAGCGGAGTTCCTGTGGTCTTTCCGTTATAAAGTCCCGAGAGGACTGTCGGCAGATCCGCCTCTTTTCTGGGCGTCGAGCCGGCCTGTGTGCCCGGAGCTCTTCTCTGCATCTCCTTCACGATACGGGATTCGTCGATCGGAATACCCGCCGGGAGACCGTCGATCACGACACCGATAGCCGGTCCGTGCGACTCTCCGAAAACACTTATCTTGATGCGGTTACCCCACGTTGATCCCATAGATCGATCCTCCCAAATTCAAATAGTCCTCAAAAAATGCCGGGTAAGATTTCTCGACCGCGATAGGGTCTTTGATCCGTACCGTATCTTCGGCGGCGATCGCAGCGACCGCGGATGCCATCACGAGTCGATGGTCCTTGCAGCTGTCGATGGTTCCGCCCGAAAAGCACTTGCCGTCTTTTACAGAAGCGCTTCTTCCTTCGATCTCTAATCCGTCTTCCGTGATCGTGTTTCTGATCCCGAGTTCCGTCAGCATCGCAGCTGTCGACGCGATACGGTCGGACTCCTTGATGCGCAGTCTCTCGGCATGCACGATCTTCGTTACGCAGTTCGTCGCTGCGGCCGCGATCGCGAATACCGGAACGAGGTCCGGCACGTCACGTGCGTCCATCTCGAAGACGGTCTTCTTTCCTTCCATGTCACTCTTCTTTCCAGCTTCAGAAAGGCCTGCGAGAAGATCGACGATCGCGCGGTCACCCTGTGCGGTCGACTTCGGAAGGTTCTTAAGTTGAATGTCTGAACCGAGGTATCTGGCCACCAGCCAGAATGCTGCCTGGGAATAGTCGGCCTCTACCTCGAACGGTTCTTTTCTGTTCGGCTTCACGGCGCCGCTGAGCGCGTAGCCGTTACTGTCTTCTTCTACTTCTACGCCAAAAGCACGCATGACTTCGCAGGTCATGTCAACATACGGACGTGACTCGAGCTCGGTCGTGAGGTTCAGGCGGGATGCTCCGTCTGCCGCAGACAGCGCCATGAGAAGTCCGGAGATGTACTGTGAGCTGACGTTTCCGGGAAGCGAATATTCGCCGGCCTTCATCTGTCCCTTGATGAGGAGCGGCAGCGAAAGTCCTGTCTCGTCGAGGTAGATCATGTCCGCGCCGGAACCGGCAAACACGCCTTCGTATTCCTTGATCGGGCGCTGGGGGAGTCTTCCGTATCCGACAAACTTCGTCGGGATGCCGAGTACTGCCGCGAGCGGGATCAGGAAGCGGAGCGTCGATCCGGATTCCTTACAGTCGATCTCGATCGGTTCTTCACCGAGCATATTCTGAAGTCCCGCGGCAAAAGCACCCGCCGGTGTGGACTTTTTAGAAATAGCTTCACCCATCTTGATCAGGGCACGCTTTGTTGCCTTGATGTCATCGGAGACATGTGTCTCATCGATCCTCGCCAGTTCAATATCCCCGCTTAAGAACGCAAGGATCAGGGCTCTGTGCGCCGCGCTTTTTGACTGAGGCACAAAGACATCGCCCTTGAGTTTCCCCGGAGCGATGCCAAGTGTTCCGGAAGCGTAGAGTTCCGGGAGTTTTTTCTGTATCAGTTCTTTTTCCAAAGTATCTCCTTTTTCCGCCGGATCACAGCAGGTCGTGAAGTTCCTGCTCGGACAGCGGACGGGTCTTACTCTCGCCGATATCGTTGATCATGACGTAGTAGACCTTGCCATTGAGTTTCTTCTTATCTGAGAGCATCGTCTGGTAGAGATCCTCGACCGGAAGATCTGTCGTTGTCGGCAGGTGCCACTTCTCGAGAACAGCGAGGATACGCTCCTTGACGCCCTCCGGAGTCTCACCGAGTTTTACGCCGAGGTCGACCGCCTTGATCATGCCGATCGCGACTGCTTCACCATGTGTATATCTGTTATAGCCGGAGACCTTCTCGATCGCGTGGCCCCATGTGTGACCGAAGTTGAGAAGCATTCTCTCGCCTGTATCGTACTCATCGTTCTGAACGACTGTCGTCTTGATCTTAACGCAGCGCTGGATCATCCACTCCATGTCCGCCTGGCCCTTTTCGATCGCCTCGAAAAGCATCGCGTCGCGGATACATCCGTACTTGATGACTTCCGCCATACCCTCAGCCATACGTGTTCTCGACAGGGACTTCAGAAGGCCCGGATCGATGACAACTGCCTTCGGCTGGTAGAAAGCGCCGACACAGTTCTTTCCGAACGGCATATCGATACCTGTCTTGCCGCCGATCGAAGAGTCGACCTGCGCGAGGAGAGTCGTCGGTACCTGGATGAGGTTACATCCACGCATATAAGTCGCTGCCGCAAAGCCCGCGAGATCGCCTACTACACCACCGCCGAGTGCGATGACGAGGTCTGTTCTCGCCATGCCGAAATCATGCATCGCGTTATAGATCTCGAAGAGCTTTGTCTCGCACTTGCTGGACTCGCCGTTCGGGATCGTGTAAGAGGCGACCTCGAAACCGGAAGCTTCGAGTGATTTCTTCGCAGCTTCAAAATACAGACCCTCAACGATATCGTCTGTAACGATGAAAGCCTTTCTGCTTCTGACGGTCTTTCCCGCAACTTCACCCAGCTGGGCAAGGGCTCCAGTTCTAATCAGGATCGGGTATTTCCCGTGATTGGTATTGGCCATGATCTCCGGCATATTCGGTACCTCTCTTTACTCATCTTTTTGTCGTTTGCGGAAGCTTTCACCCCGCGCTTTTCGGGCCTTGCGAAAAGCACTGCCCGCCTTCTTCTATTTTATCACGGCAGGAGGAGTTTCTTCACCCTGTCGAACACTTCTTCTTTCTCACCCACGGCAGAAACGACCACGTCGGATCCTGCCATGTAGGACTCTTCTCGGCTTTCAAGTCTGGCGCGCATATTCTTGTACGCCGTGTCCTTGTCTGAAGCCTGCAGAAGCGGACGTGTGGTATCGTCCTTGACGCGCTCCCAGATCGTGTCGGCATCGGCCTGAAGATAGATGACCAGTGCCTTGCTCTCCGAAAGGAGCTTTCTGTTTTCTTCCTGCGTCAGCACGCCGCCGCCCAGGGAGATCACTTCGGAACCCGGTGCTTCGAGAACGACCTTCAGCACATCGTGCTCCATTCTTCTGAACGTCTCTTCGCCATCCTTACTGAATATCTCAGAGATCGGGCATCCCGCGATCTGAACGATGCGTTCATCGAGATCGACGAACGGGATCTTCATGTCGTCGGCAAGTCTTCTTCCGATGCTGGTCTTACCCGCTCCCATGAAGCCGGTGAAGACGACCTTGATCGGATTCTTCTCCCAGAGCTTCTTTCTGACATCCGGCAGGATCTCCGCGAGTCTTCCGTCATCGAAGTGCGCGTCCGGCGCCCAGATCTTCTCCGCGGCGATCGCCTGGTTGAGAAGCATCTTAAGACCCGAAACAGCGGTTCCGCCGTTACTTCTTACCTGCATGCAGGACTTCGTCGGGCATGGGTTATAGATCGTATCGAAGAACGTGCCGTCCTTCTTCAGTGCGGAAAGATGCGGTGCGGTGTCGTGTACATTCGGCCACATGCCGCACGGTGTTCCGTTTAACACCGTGTCAAAAGCACCCTCTTCCGGTTCTTCTGCGACACTGACTTTCTCGTATCCCTTCTCCTTGCACTCGGTAACAAGCGCGAGTGCTTTTTCCGAAGAACGGGCCCAGATCGAAAGATCCGCTCCGGCCTTCAGGGCTTCGATGGCCATCATGCGGGCGACGCCGCCGGCACCGAGGAGAAGCACTTTCTTATCCTTCATCGGGATATTGCAGGAGAGGAATCCATCCACATCGGTGTTATAGCCGACCTTGCCGCAGACGGTATTCGCGGCGCCGTATTCCTTGACCATCGGTGCGATGTCATCGAGGAACGGAAGGATGCTGACCTTATGCGGGATCGTAACGTTGAAACCTGTGAGGTCACGCATCAGGATCGGCGCGTACTTCGGAAGCTCCTCCGGAGTGATCTCGTAGAGCTCATATTTTCCGTAGATGCCGGATGCCTCCATGATGCGCTCATGGATATACGGCGACATCGAGTGGCCCAGGGGAGAGCCGATGAGACCCGCTTTAATCGCAGACATAACCGGCCTCCTTAAGAAGCGCGAATGCCTCTACCGCTTCCTTCGTCGTACC
Source organism: Mageeibacillus sp. UBA1193 (assembly GCA_002310155.1). Lineage (GTDB taxonomy): Bacteria > Bacillota > Clostridia > Saccharofermentanales > Saccharofermentanaceae > Scatonaster. The sequence continues at coordinate 7,542 of DBYF01000120.1, forward strand.
GAGAAGGAGCGATACCTGGCCGCCTTCGTATGTTCTGAAGTTGCGGATGTTGATGTTTCGGATATTGATGTTGCCCTTACCGAGGATCGCGGTGATACGTGCGAGCTCACCCGGCTTATCCTCCACGTGAACGTTCAGCGTAGCGGATGCTTCGAGTGCGCCTCTGAGATTAATATCCAGATGATCCCTGTAGAGCGCACCCTGTGCAAAGAGCTTCTCCAGTTCTGTGGAGTCGCCCTCTTCCAGAGCTTTCTTCCAGAGAGTTACTGTCGCGATGTAATCATCAAGGATCGGAAGAAGTGCTTCCTTCGAATTCGACGTAATACCTGCCCAGAGCTTCGCGTTCGAAGATGCGATCCTCGTGATGTCACGGAAACCACCGGCCGCCATACGGGAGAGCGCGCCGTCATCACGGTTTGCCATCAGGAGCGACAGGCTGCTCGCGACGATATGCGGAAGATGCGAAACCGCAGCGACACGCTCGTCGTGCTCTTTCGCCGTCATACGCATCGGGAAAGCACCGATCGCGCGGATCAGGTCTTCAAACTTCTGGAGTGTATTTGCGGAAACTTCCGAATAATCCGGAAGACAGATCACATACAGTGCATTCTCAAAAAGGGAGCCGTTACTGCAGGCATAGCCGTAACGCTCGGAGCCTGCCATCGGGTGGCCGCCGACAAAGTTCGGAAGTTTGATCGCATCAACAACGGGCTGCTTTACGGAACCGACATCCGTGATCATGCCGATGTCGAGTTTAGACAGGTCATCCTGCATATTCTTGATCACATCGACCGGTGCGCAGAGGATGACGACATCACATCCCGAAAGGATGCTCAGGTCTTCTTTGGAAGATGCAGAAATGACACCCTCTTCTTCCGCCATCTTCAATGACGCTTCGTCCTTATCTACTGCGACGATTTCTTTTATATCTGTTCTCGTATGGATCGCCTTTGCGAGGGATCCTCCGATCAGGCCAAGACCAACGATTCCTATCTTCGAAAAACCAGTGGTCTTCGTTTCCTCACCCATAAAAATACCTTCCTTTTTTGAGGTAGGTTCATTATAGCACGATGCCGCCCCCGCGCCTACTTAGAA
>DBYF01000083.1 GCA_002310155.1 Mageeibacillus sp. UBA1193
TTCCCGTCCTGGCTCTACACCAGAAAAGACGTTTACGTCTATCGCGCTCCGGGCACATGTATTGACATCGGTACTCCCGAGAATTATAAGGACGTATGCGATAACTACAAAGAGATCCTCAGATCCTGAGAACAAGATATGATCGATAACAAAAAAGGCTGACCCTGCGGTCAGCCTTTTTCATTTCGGAAACCGGATGCTCAGGCGTTTTCAGCGGCTGTCTCCGCTGTTTCGATGACACTGTCTTCAACCACATCAACATCTTCTTTCTTTCCTGTCTCGAAGAATCTTCGGAGAGGAATGTAGCACAGGAAGCTCACGATGGAGATCGTGATGCCCTTAAAGATGTTGAATGGTACAAATGTCATCAGAATAACGTCCAGCTTGGAGTCGATCGTTACCAGAGTGTTTGCCTTGTCGCAAAGGAAGATAATATCCGCAAGCTTGAAGTTCATTACCTTCTCATACATCGGAAGGCAGAAGAAGTAGTTCACGAAAGATGTAGCGATCGTCAGCGCGATCGTACCGAAAACGAGGGACAGTACCACACCTTTCTTGTTCTTCATGCGGCGGTATACGATCGTCGCGGCAAGAACGAAGAAACTTCCGGAAATAAAGTTTGCGACATTACCGATACCATGCGTGCTTGCCCAGCCCTTGAGAGGCATGTGGATCAGGTTCTTAAAGAACTCGACAAGGATTCCCGCAATCGGTCCGCACGCAAATCCTGTAAAGAGCGCAGGGATATCGGAGAAATCGTACTTGAGGAAGACCGGCATCAGCGGAAGCGCGATCTCAAGCAACATGAGAACTACAGCAAGCGCAGTCATAATACCTGTAAGCGCGATGCGATAGGTCATGTCTTTTCTGGATTGGTTTCGGGTTTTGAGATTTGTTGTTACTTCTGACATTTATATCACTCCTTCCATCCGGACTATACCGTCGGCACCGGATTCGCACCGGTTCTGCTCTTCGCTCGCGGGCTCGTATCTTCTCGTGATACATCACCGCCGGTGGGGAATTACGCCCCGCCCTGAAGTTACGTGAGGATTATAAGACTCAGGTTTTATGGTGTCAATGGGTTTTCGCGGGAAATGTCAGGTTTCGTTCCATGTCATAAGAATTCAGCATAAATGAAACACTACCGTTGCTTTTCCTGGGATATACTTAATCATGTGAAATTATGTAAGGGTGGGATCTTCATATGAAGAGAAACATATTTCCGGGACTCCTTCTGATCGCGGTGATCACTTCATCCATCTTCGGAGTCGCCTGCAAAGATAAGAAAACGATTGGTCCGTCATACACTGACTGGACTTCTCCTGCAAAAAGCGAGACATCTGCTGCTCCATCAAGTTCCGTCGCGGAGACTCCGACACCGGAACCGACAGCAACTCCAACACCAGAACCGACCGCTACACCGACTCCGTCCCCATCACCGACACCGGTGCCGGAATATGTGGAGCCGACGATCGAGGGCGGTCCCGTATGGTACAGCGGATATGTGGATCCGAGATCTGTCCGCGCGGAGATCGTTTCCAACCCTGATGATATTGCTGTTCTCGTCAACAAATACTACGCAAGTCCGCAATCTTATGTTCCGGAACTTGTCTACGCGAAGTACTCCGCCGGCCAGCAGCTCCGTCCGGAAGCCGCCGCGGCCTGGGAAGCGATGCACGACGCGTGCCTGGCCGACATCGGTGAGGATCTGTACCTCATTTCCGGATACCGTGACTGGGCCACACAGACCTACAGTTTCAATAACGCGATCCCCAGAAGAGGTCTCGATAAGGCTGTATGTAAGAACGCCTATCCTGGACGCTCTGAGCACCCTCTCGGACTGGCACTGGATATCAACATCAAGAGTGATCCGGAGATCCGCGATAACTTCGTCTATACAAAGGCAGGACAGTGGGTCCTGGCTCATGGTCATGAGTATGGATTTATCTGGCGTTATCCGGCAGATAAAGGTCATATCACCGGATATGGTGTCGAGGGCTGGCACTTCCGCTTCGTCGGCGTAGAAGTCGCCACAGAGATGCACGACAAGAACATCTCGACGCTGGAGGAATACTATGGAAAACCACAGATCCTCCCGGATACATATAACGAGTAAAGGAACCGACTGCATATGCTGATCAGCCACAATGGAGATTACCAATTCTTTAACATCGGGACCAAGATCTATTCCTGCTACTGCGTTACGTACAAGGATAAGGCCGTCATGATCGACGCGGGTCCGCTTTCTGAAAGAGACCTCATCGAAAAGAACTTGAGCAAAGACTTCCTGTTCGCGGTCGACGCGATCTTCCTGACACATACCCACGGCGATACTGCAGGTAACGCCGAGTACTTTTCCATGCTCTTCAACTGCCCTGTATACTGCATGAAGACATCCCTCGAGTACTTAAAGCGCGGTGCTTTTCCACGTCCGAGAAAGGACCACCCGTACATCAAGAAGGCGGGTACGGCAGGAAATGTCGTGCCGAAGCTCCCTGCCTTTATTCCTTTCGAACCCTGCCAGAATATCCTTCCCCTGACGAAGAATGTCGCGGAAGAATTCCTGGGTAAGGACGTCCAGCTCCTGATGACACCCGGTCATTCCGAAGACTCTATTTCACTTCGTATCGGAGATACCGCTCTGATCGGCGATGCCGCCCAGTACAACAAGCGTGTGCTCGCACCGGTCTTTGTGGATAATGAGGCACAGCTCGCAAGAACATGGGAGACTCTTCTCGGTTTTTCCTGCAAGCAGTATCTATGCGCACACGGGCGCCCGTTCTCTTCTGAGGAATGGCTGAAGAATCAGTAATAGTCTTTTCTTATTCCTTCGACGATCTCATCGCTCATAGTCCTGGACAATCCGATGGATGTCGTTATGACTACGACCAGAAGATGGACGAAGGTAACGATCAGGAAATACGGGATATCCAGATAGCCAGGAATATCCGGACTGATCATCAGTACCGAGATCTCCATCGAAACAAACATGATCAGAAGAAGCATCAGGATACTCTCGAAGAAGTAGACCAGACTCTCCATAATGACCATCCGGTAAAGCGTCTTCCGTGACATGCCGACCGCCATAAGAAGGATGTATTCTTTCCGTCGGAATACGATATTACTGATAACCGTCATGATGACGTTCAGGAAGCACATGAAGCTCAGCATCGCGACGTAACCGTACATGATGATCCTTACCAGTGAGTTGACCGCATGGCGGGCACGGGCATGGATACCGGTATCCACGAGCGTGTCTGACAGGTAGAGGTTATTCGCCAGGATCTCCTTCATCTTCGCGATCGCGATGACCGGTTTACCTGCTTCGAACTGGAAGACTTCCAGACCTGTCAGAGATCTCATGCGGTAATAATCCAGACGCGAGAATGGCACGTAGATCTGCATCAGCGAGTTTTCCATCAGCAGTTCACCGGTCAGATCGATCTCCATCACAGGCGTCAGTTTAAAGAGGAAGTCCGTTCTGTTTTCACTGTTAATATCCAGTCCCAGCTCGGATGGGATCGTTGAGAATGCTTTTCCATCGTAGGTAATCTCACCATTTTCTTCAAAGACCGTAACGTGATTATTCACAAGACAGAGATTGGATCCGTATTCCAGATACGGATCCGGGTCAATACCGTTTTTCAAGCAGATATCTCTCCAGGAAGCGTCATCGACAAATACGACTGCCATCTGAACATAATCCTCCGCAAAAGACGTGCTTGAAATGGCCTGTCTGACATCATCGGACACGAAATTCCATTCAGACGGCTGGATCTGCGCTTCCGTACTGAACACCATTCTTCCGGATCTGACTGTATCTACTCCCGAAAGTTCATAGAAAAGGGATTCATCCTCTTCCGTGCATCCATTCACGCCACTGTGATGGATATAACGGATCGTATTTTCTGATCCTCCCTCTTCGATCTGATAATTCTGCGTGACCGAATTGACCAGCATATTGGCGAACAGGATCATAAACACACTTGCCATGATCGAGATGACCGTCGCCAGATATCTTTTTCTGTATCTCTGGTAATTCTTCAGGGACAGAGCTCCGGTAAAACCGAAGATCTTAGTAGCGAGAGCGTGATACCGCTTCTTGTCTCTTCCCCGCGAGAAGCTCTCGTTCGCGCGGACAGCTTCCATCGGCATGACTTTGGATACCTGGATCACCGGGATCAGGACCGCTGCGAAGATCGTAAAAAGAGAAAGCAATATCGGACCGAGCACATTCTGGTAACCGATACGGTACTGCAGGTCAATGTTCTTAACGATGAAGTAGTTCGCCGCGTTGCTTCCCATTTCACTTAACGATCTGAACAGGAAGAAACTGCTGACATGTCCGAGGAGAAGACCTGCAGGAATACCGATGATCGAGTAAAAGAAAGCCTCGAGGAACATCAGGTCCTTCACCTGCCGTCTCGTAGCACCGACAGATTTCAGAAGACCGATCGCGCGAAGTCTTTCGGAAGACGAGGACGCGAAGGAGTTATAGATGAGCATGACCGCCAGAAGAGCGATCATGCCGACAGTTCCGGCAGAGACGATCGCGATGCGTCTCTCTGTGCGGGTATCATCGGCAGAGTTTTCCATTCGGATGTAGTCTTTGTTATAAAGACAGTCATTCTCATCCTCAAAGTGATCTTCCGTAAATGCCGTATAGACCGAAGGATCCGTAAACTCGAAGTAAGCGTTGACAGCGGAACCGGCCGTGACTCCGTCCGAAAGTGTCAGGATCGTATTCTGGGCGATGTTCTTCCACTTCGCATATTCCGGAACAGTAAAATATCCCACGATCGTATACTTCTTCTCACCAATCGCGAAGACTTGTTCGTTTACATATCCGGACTTATCCCTCTGCAGATTCTGAAGGTTCATGACCTTATGTCCGTTAGAATAACGGGCATAGTAATCCATCTCTATTTCCGTTCCGATCTCCAGATTCTCACGGTCATTCGAAAACATCTCCAGCGAGATGATCGCTTCAGAATCATTTTCCGGAAGACGTCCCCTGACGATAGAGATATTACACATCTGCGGGAATTCCGGACTCATGGCCGCCAGGAAGTAGTCGTACCTTTCAATGTATTTGAAGAAAGTGCCATCGATATCATATTCGGCCCTGTATCCGTCCACGGGATTGAATCCGATCTCCTGGATATAAGCGACACTCTTGAGTCGCTCATCTTTGATCACGTTCTGGAAATCCATGGATGTCATCGAGTAGGCTTCGACATGCCATGTGCCGTAATCGTCATTCGCAAAGCTCTTGAGGATATCGATCGCGCTCTGGTGTGCCGAGGCAACGATCGAGAACATCATGGTCGCCACGATGATTCCGATGAGAGTCAGTATCGATCGGCTCTTGTTCTTGAATACCGTGCGCTTGGCATACTTGCTGACGATATTGGAGGAACGGCTCATTTACGGATCACCTCATCGTGCTGGATCCTTCCGTCCTGGATAGTAATGATGCGTTTCGCCTGAAGCGCCACGTTCTCGTCATGTGTGATCAGCACTGTCGTCTGATTGTATTTCTGATTGGAATAGCGGAGAAGTTCAACGACTTCCTGACTGTTCTTGGAGTCGAGATTACCGGTCGGCTCATCCGCCAGAAGGATCGTCGGCGCGTTGATCAGGGCACGTCCGATCGCGACACGCTGCTGCTGTCCGCCGGAGAGCTGATTGGGGAACGCGTCCTTCTTCTCATTCAGTCCCAGAAGGGAGAGAAGTTCTTCGAGTCTTTCCTTATTGACCTTTCTATGGTCGAGCAGGACCGGCATCGTGATATTCTCCACGACAGACAGTACCGGGATCAGATTGAAGAACTGGTAGACCAGTCCGATCTCTCTTCTGCGGAAGATCGCCAGCTGCTCATCATTCTGCTTGAAAATGTCTTTTCCATCGACCAGGACCGTTCCGGATGTGGGACGGTCAACTCCGCCGAGCATATGAAGAAGTGTCGATTTACCGGAACCGGAAGCGCCGATGATCGCGACGAATTCGCCCTTCTCGATGCTCAGGGAAACATCGTTCAGCGCGGCAACGACGTTCTCGTCTTTACCGTATGTCTTGGTGAGATGTTCCGCTCTCAAAAGTTCCATATCTTTACCTCTTCGTATGGTAGAACCGCACGGTAAATTCCGCACCGTGTTCCGGTTCCGGACGGTTGCCCGCGCGGATGGTTCCACTCTGTCTTTCTACGATCATTTTCGTCAGCGCCAGGCCGATACCTATACTGGTATTCAGTGCGACCTTTCCTCTGTAAAAGCGCTCGAACACATGCGGGATATCGTCGGGATCGATGCCTGTTCCGGTATCGTGCAGCACGATCTCGGTATAGATCGGTGTGTGCTTGACGTTGATCTCGATCATGCCGCCTTCCGGTGTATGCTCCATACAGTTCTTCAGGATGTTGCCGATCGCTTCGCTCGTCCACATCATGTCGCCGCGGATCACCGCGTCCTCCGGACAGTTCACCTTCAGTGCCACACCGTTGATATCGAGCGGCACTCCCAGAGGCTGTGATGCTTTGGAGAGCATCTCCTTCACGTTGTATTCTTTCTGCTCGAAGAAGACAGTATCGGCATCGATCTTACTCATCTTCAGGAGTGTGTTGATGAGCCACTCGATACGGTTCAGGCTCTGCATCATTTCCGCCAGAAGATCGAATCTCTTCTCATCCGAGAGCTCGGCATCCGAGAACATATCCACGATGATGTTCATGGATGTAAGCGGGGTCCTGAGCTGATGGGCGATATCCGCGATGGAATCGGAAAGGAAGCGCTTATCTGCCAGGAGCTGGGAAGCCTGCTCGCGGAGACGGATGACCATCTTATGGATCTCCGAGCTCAGGATCGCGACCTCACCTTCCTGATATTCTTCGAACTTCACATCTTCCGCGCCATGGAGGATACGGTCGATGCTGTCCGACAGATCCGCGATCCTTCTGTAACGGCGGATATCGGCGACCAGGCGGACCAGGATCAGGGTAACAGACGTGATAACAACAGCGATCACGCTGTTCCTTCCCAGGAAAGACGCTCCCAGTGCCAGGATCACCGTGATCACGATGTAGATCGCATATTCAGATCTGAGTTCTGAGTTTCTCCGGATCATGATTACTCCCCGGCTTTATAACCGAAACCGCGGATCGTGCGGATCAGGACCGGCTGAGCCGGATCGTCCTCGATCTTCTCACGGAGACGCTTGATATATACGGTCAGGGTATTGTCGTTTACGTATTCTCCACCCACATCCCAAAGGTCCTGAAGGAGCTTGGCACGTGTGAGGACTACGCCCTGATTATTCGCGAAAAGAAGAAGAAGTCTGTACTCGAGTGCGGAAAGGATGATCTCCTCTCCGTTCTTGCTGACGTTGCCTCGTGCCGTATCGATTTTCACGTTTCCGAGTTCCACTACTTCCGAAGACTTGTGGCTTCTTCTCATAACACTCTTGATACGGGAGAGCATCTCTCTCGGACGGAACGGCTTGCTGATATAGTCATCAGCGCCCATATCCAGACCGGTAACGACACTGTACTCATCGCCGGATGCGGTAACGAAAATAACCGGGATATCGGCTTTCTGCGCCTTGATCGCAGCGCATACCGCATATCCGTTTCCATCTGTCAGTGAAATATCGATCAAGGCCAGATCAAATGTATCATTCTCGATCTTCGTCAGCGCGGTCGTCTGTCCCGGTGCCCAGATCACTTCAAATCCTTCAGATTTTAAGAAAGCAGATAGCGTAGTTACAATGCTCGAATCATCTTCTACCAGTAAAATCCGTCCCATAAAATACCCCTTATACAGAATTCTCTTGGTACTATTGTACCCTATTATAACAATTCAATGGGTGACAAATTATACACTTTCCGAAGGATCCGGCGATACGGTCTTTTTCTTTCTCGTCGCGAAAAGCACTATGAAGGCGATCACGATGACGATCGTGACACAGAGACCGCCCTCCGGACCGAACTTGCCGCCGGTCATGAAGTCACGGGACCCGGATGTATATGTCGAAGACAGGATCGATGCCGACTGCGGGTTACCGCTGACTTCCAGACCATACAGGTTACCCTGACAGAAGTTCCAGATCGTATGCATCGCGCAGACGGTAAAGATATGTCCCTGACGAAGTGCGATGCAGGCAAAGAGTGCCGCGATCAGCATCAGGTTGATCAAGGCCAGAACTGAGAATCCGGCGTTCATACCGTGCATGGCCGAGAAGCAGAAGGACGAGAAGAAAACGGCAAACGGTACACCGAATCTTCCGGCAACACGCGGCAGCATGTAACCACGCATCATGACCTCTTCCGTCGCGCCCTGCGGGATCCACATCAGCAGATACAGTATGAAAAGTCCGACAGAATCCGATGTCAGGGCGAATCCGTCACAGGATACCTGACCGGTAATGAGCATGACTCCGTATACCGAGGAGATCAGGATAATTCCGAAGAGAAGGCCCTTCAGATACTGAAGCCACGGACGTTTCGTCTTCGTATCGAATCCTACCGTAGCAATCGGATTTCTCTCGAGAAGCTTCGCGATCAGTATATAGATACCGATGATGCACCAGTAGCCCAGTCCCATGAAGAAGATGAACCAGTGGTTCGACATGAATCCGGCAAACAGCGACGCGGATTCGGCAACGGCATCTTTTACCTGATCGAATCCGGCCATATCCCTGAACATTCGGAGGAACTTGACCGACTCGGATGTCTTCATGTAGGAAATGATCGCGGGGATCATGGCGATCGTCTGGAATATCGAAAGAAGCGTAAGCGGAAGGATGGCATGTCCGAACAGGAAGCCTCCGACCGACTTTCTCTTCATCGGCCGGTATCCGTACACATTTGCCCTTGCACGGGATACATAATCCTTCTCCTGTTTCTTCGCGCGCTCCAGGGCCTTCCTTATCTCTTTATCCGACTTGGATTCCACAGCGACCGTGAACATTTCTGTCGTAAGCAGATATCTGGATACCAGAAGACAGATCACCGCAAGTACGAGCGAGGTCACGACACATACCAGGATAGGCAGGAATTTCGCTGTATTCATCAGGCTGTCGCCGATGCCGAAGAAGTGTCCGTAGATCGGGATGAAATTATTGACAGGATTGGAAGTAGTCGGGTTCATGCAGGTCACGCAGGCGACAAGCACGATCAGGAAGATCGGCAGGAATGCCGTCTGCGCGGATACGATAGACTGGCTCATACAGGAGATCATGATCGTAATGGCAGCCATCAGTGCAATCAGTGAAAGCGTAAGGAAAAGCACTCCGAAGAATCCGCTTATCGATCTCGGGAAGAAAAGGATCATGCAGACCGCGCACGGGATCAGCGCGTGCAGTGCCACTCCGAGGTAGTTACCGAGTACGATCGTTCCCCTCGACATCGGAGTCATAAGCAGAGATGCAAACGTGCCTCTCTCCTTCTCTCCTGCGATCGCGTTCATGCCGATCAACATACATGTGTACATGATCACGACAAAGTAGATCAGCGGCGCTACCATTCTGGAAACACGGTCATGGAGCCTTTCTGACTGATAATTATTCCGTATCGCTTCCGTGTAGATCACCGGCTGCTCTCCGGAAGGAAGAACGACACCCAGCGTATCCGCCAGATAGTAGTAGTAACCGCCCTCGAATTCATATTCGAGGAATGCATCCTTCATCTCGACATATTCGAGACGGTCCGTCAAAACAAAAGTCAGTACCTCCGGTTTCTCGTCCACCTTCAGTTCAAGTGCTTTTTCATCAAAATCCTCGGGGAAGACCAGCGTCATGAACGCGTCATTCTCTTTCATCCACTTCGAGAAAGTGAACACATCAAATACGGCATCGGTCTCTTTATCGACCAGACCTGCCCAGAAATACAGGTCTCTTTCTTCCGCATAATCTTTCCAGGAATCAGGCGCGTTGACGACAACGATGTTCTGCGGAAGATACTCATACGGGTCATCGTTTCTGTGGTAGTAAGATCTGAACAGGCTGAAGAGATACGCCATCACGACAAGAACGAACGCCAGGCATGCCAGAAGAGTGATCACGGATGCCTGTGACTTCATGGTGTGGTTTTTACCGAAAGTTTTTCGGATCAATGCCTTCAGCGAACGGTTCACTATTAACCCTCCCGATGATGTTCAGAATAGAGTTTGAAGAATGCTTCTTCAAAAGTATTACTGCCTGTTTTAGAGGTCAGTTCCGGAGCGGATCCCTGATCTACGATCCGACCGTCGACCAGGATCGCGATCTCATCGCAGAGCTGCTCCGCAACGGAGAAGATATGTGTCGACAGAAGGACGCAGCAGCCCTTCTGTCGGAGTTCCAGGAGATAATCCATGACCTGTCTGGAAGTGAGGATATCCAGACCGTTCGTCGGTTCATCGAAGATGATCACCTCCGGTTCATGGATCAGCGAAATCACGATGGAGACCTTCTGCTTCATACCGGTCGACAGTTCCACGATTTTCTTATCAGCGAAAGGAGTGATGCCGAATCTTCCGAAACTGGCCATCTTCCTGCTCTCGATCTGTTCCTTCGGAATGTCGTAAAGTTCGCTGAAAAAGCTGTAGAGCTGATTCGGCGTGGACAGCGGATCGAGCTTGATCTCTGTCGTCAGGAAACCGATCTTCTTTCTTATTTCCTGCGCGGACGACTGTGTATCCAGTCCGCAGATACTGATAATGCCGCTCGTCGGAAGGAGAAGCGTGGATATCATCTGCATCAGCGTCGTCTTTCCGGCGCCGTTCGGTCCGAGAAGACCGAAGATCGTGCCCTTCTCGACTTTGAAGCTGACATCGTTAACGACCATGTCGCGCTTGTTGTATCTCTTACTTACGTGATTTACCGAAATCATTGGTGCCTCCTTCTGCGATATGAAGCATGCCGTCTTTACTCTTCAGGCATATGATGAAAAGTTCCGCCGAGAAAACGAGATTGACGATCGTAACCAGCAGGATGATCCACCAGGAATACGTTCCCAGGAAGATCTCTCTGATCGACATGATCGTGTTATGGACAGGGATCAGGTACTCGACAAACTCTGCGTCAGAGGGCCGGAACATGTTCCCGAAGAACTCAAAGATAAGAAGAACGAGGGGCACCTGCAGGTTCATGATGACATCCTGCATACGGCGCACCTTGAATGTGATCCCGAAGCAGAGCATCGCCATCATGACTGCTCCCGAGATCAGGAGGATAAAGAATGCCAGAAGCTGTGTCGGGGTCAGGAACAGACCGAACGGAAGAAGTGAATACGCACTGTTGCTCCGGTTCAGCCACGAGGATATAAACAACAGGAAGTAGGTTACCACCGCACTGATCACGCCAACGAAAATGACCATGAGTGCTTTTCCCACAAGAAGGGAATGCTTGGAGATCGGAGTAAGATAGACCTTTGTCAGGAATCCGCTCTGTCTTGACGATGCCAGCGTCTCCGCGGTCAGGGAATAGATGCAGTAGTACATCAGAAGGATCATCATGCTCGGGATCGTACGGGCAGCGCCCTGGTTGGCAACAGAGCGGTTGTTCGTGACGAAACTGAACGGGTTAAACTTATCGGTCTCCCACCGGTCACCGCCGCCTGCGTCCAGATACTCCTGACCGAGGTTCTCCAGGAGATAGGACGAATAGCCATCCGCCACATCTACTTTGAATTGCTCTGCCTGAAGGTAACTGCTGTAATCTCCGGCGTAGTCGATCTCAACGATCATATTCAGATTATTCGTATTCCTGCCGTATGCCAGCCGGGAGTAATAATCTTCTACACAGGAATCAAAATCGACTATGTGTTTATTCTCGGAAGCGAAAAACATGACGAAGATGCCATTCTTCTCTTTCGTCGCTTCGACCCATCCTTCCTCCATGTCTTCCGCCTCTTCCAGCGTCAGCCATGTGAAGGAATAGAACGAAGATTTCGGATTCTCATCCACATACTCAACAAAGGAATCCGGTGCATTGATCAGTGTGACCGGATGACTCTGCAGCGATCCTGTGGACAGATAATTCATCAGCATCGGAAATACATTGATCGCGGCCAGAAGGAGAAGCGCCGGCAGAAGAAAGACCTTTATGGTCTTCTGCCAGTTGTTGATGATCTTGCTCATCTCCCATTTTAAAATCGTGATCGTGTGCCGCATATAAAATCCTCTGTGTCAGGAGCTACTTGATTTCATTATAGAAACAAGCCCCTGTCATAGGGTAAAGCAAAGTTTCAGTTTCTGTTAACATTCTTTGAACAGGTCTTCCCTGTTTCATGGCATATTATGGATATGTCTGGAGTCGCAGAGGAGCTCCACAACAGGCATCGTAACGCTTCCGGGACGGCTGTCCATACGAAGGACAGTGATCGCCGTGTGCTCCATCCGGACGATCGCGCAGAGGTAAGGAAACGGAAGATTTAAGATCCGTGACAGCATCGCCGTACCGGATCCGCCATGCGCGAAAAGCACTACTGTATGTTCTTTATCATCTTCCCTGGTACAGCGGTAATAAAGGCCGGTTCTCTCGTATCCGAGAGTCGCCATCCACTTATCGGTCTCCAGAGCGATCATATCAACATCTTCTGTCGCCGCGTTCTCTTTAAAGAAAGGGTGTTCACGCCAGTTCGGATCTGTCAGGTCCTCGCCGCGCTTCGACATCTCATCCGTCTCATCCCACGGATTTCCGGTCGTATAAAGATCCATTCCGTATCCGAATCGGATCTCCTGCATGAAAGGGAGTATATGTACAGGCGTGATCCCGGAGCGGTCCGAGAAAGCCTGCGCAGTCTCGATCGCACGTCCCAGGGAGGAAGCATAGATCTCCTCGATCCCTTCTCCCATCAGTCTCTCCGCAGCAATCACAGCCTGCTTTTTACCGAGTTCAGTCAGGCAGTCCTTCTCATAGTCCGGATCGCCGTGACGCACTAATATGATACGCATAATACCCCCTGCAAAATTGAAAAAGGAAAGGATTCTTCCTTACGGCTTCACTCTGCCGAAAAAAGTAATAAAAATCTCCTCAGCGACGAGTTATGCGTAAGCATACATGTTTGAGTCGCCGAGGAGATATTTTATTTCTTGACTTATTTAACGAGCTCTTCAGTTTCCTGAGCGATAGCAAGTTCTTCGTTGGTCGGGATGATCGCAACTGTTACCTTGGAATCGTCAGAAGAAATAACTGCTTCAGAACGTACACCGTTGTTCTTAGCAGGATCGATCTTTACGCCCATGAACTCGAGGCCTTCGCAAGCAGCAGCACGGATGTAGTCAGTATTCTCACCGATACCTGCTGTGAAAGCGATCACGTCAACGCCGCCCATTGCAGCTGCGTAAGAACCGATGATCTTTCTTGCCTGGTACTCGAACATTTCGAGAGCCAGTGTCGCGCGCTCGTTACCTTCACGGGAAGCCTTCTCGAGATCTCTGAAGTCGGAGGATACACCGGACAGACCTTCTACACCGGACTTCTTGTTCATGAGAACATCGATATCATCCGGGCTCATGTTCTCGTTTGTCATAAGGAACGGAACGATAGCCGGGTCGATGTCACCGCAGCGTGTACCCATGCAGATACCTGCAAGAGGTGTAAGACCCATGGATGTATCCACACACTTACCGTGGTCAACAGCTGCGAAAGAAGAACCGTTACCGAGGTGGCATGTGATGATCTTTACTTCGTTATAATCCTTGCCGAGGAACTCAGCAGCACGGCGGGAAACATAACGGTGGGAAGTACCATGGAAACCATAACGGCGGATGGAATACTTCTCTGTCAGCTCATAAGGCAGTGCATATGTGTAAGCCTTCGGCGGCATGGTCATGTGGAAAGCTGTGTCGAATACAGCAACTTGCGGTGTGCCCTCAGGAAGTACGGACTCGCAAGCCTCGATACCTGTGAGGTTAGCCGGGTTGTG
>DBYF01000021.1:0-14050 GCA_002310155.1 Mageeibacillus sp. UBA1193
ATCACTCCCAGGCGCGGCGATTACTGCCTGCTCGACAAGACGGCAGGCGGCCATGTCAGCCACACGATCTTCCCTCAGCCCACCAAGTTCGGCAAGGGCGTTCTGGTTTCCCCGACCATCCACGGCAATCTGATCGTCGGTCCGAATGCCCAGGGCAGTGAAGGCGATGACGTCTCCACCTCTCTGGAAGGCCTGAGCTTTGTCCGTACGCATGCGGCCAAAAGCGTTCCGACCGTTAATTTCCGGGAAAACATCCGTAACTTTGCCGGTGTAAGAGCCAGAAGCGACCGGGGTGACTTCGTCGTCGAGGAAAGCAAGTCAGTACCCGATTTCTTCAATCTGGCTTCCATCATGTCACCGGGTCTTTCCGCTGCTCCTTCCCTGGCCCTGGCTGCCGTTGACTGGCTCAGGACCAAGATGGACTTCCATAAGAAGGAAGAATACGTCGATTCCCGCAAGCGCATCCGCTTCAAGGAATTAAGCCGGGAAGAAAAGCGGGAACTCATCAAGAAGAACCCGCATTACGGAAGAGTCATCTGCCGCTGCGAGACCATTACCGAAGGTGAGATCCTGGCCTGTTTTGATACGCCGATCCCGCCGGTTTCCATCGACGGCGTCAAGAGAAGATGCAATACCGGCATGGGCAGATGCCAGGGCGGCTTCTGCGGCCCAAGAATCGTTGAGATGCTGATCGATTACTTCAATACAGCTGCTTGCCCATGCGGCAGCAAGCAATTGCCACCCACATATCTTTCTATTGTTCAGGACAGTAACGGATCGAACCTCTTCGTTCCGCGTGATTCCGAGAAGGAGGTGGATGTATGAGAAACTACGATATCGTTGTCATCGGTGGAGGCCCTGCGGGCTTAGCAGCCGCCAAGAGCGCCGCAGAGAACGGCTGTACGTCCATTCTTCTCATCGAGCGTGATACGAAACTCGGCGGCATCCTCAATCAGTGCATCCACAACGGATTCGGTCTTTCGCATTTCGGCGAAGAACTGACCGGTCCGGAATATGCCTATCGTGCTTATGAAGAACTGAAATCTGTTAACAACGGCGATCATCCTGCCATAGAGATCCTTCTGGATACTTTCGTCATGGAGATCACTCCAGATAAGAAGATCTATGCCATGAATAAGACAGACGGCTATTTCGAGATCTCCGCCAAAGCCATCATCCTTGCGATGGGCTGTCGTGAGAAAGCGCGCGGCGCACTGGCTATTCCCGGCACGAGACCTGCAGGCGTCATGACCGCGGGTCTTGCCCAGCACTACGTCAACATCGACGGCTACATGGTCGGCCGTAAGGTCGTAGTTCTCGGCTCCGGTGATATCGGACTCATCATGGCGCGCCGAATGATCCTCGAGGGTGCTGAAGTCCTCGCATGTATCGAGATCGCGCCCCAGCCGGGAGGACTTGCCAGAAATATCACACAGTGTCTCCGCGACTATGGCATCCCGCTGTATCTTAGAAAGACCGTTACCGCCATCCATGGCAAGAGCCGCCTTACGGGAATCACCGTTTCCGAGGTCGACGATAAGTACACTCCCATCCCGGGCACCGAGGAAGAGATCGAGTGCGACACTCTCCTTCTCTCGTGCGGTCTGATCCCCGAAAACGAGCTTTCAAGAAAAGCCGGCATTTCTATTAACCCGAAGACCGGCGGCCCCTTCTCTTCCGATTGTCACGAGACTTCCGTACCGGGCATCTTCGCCTGCGGAAACGTCCTTCACGTACACGATCTCGCGGACAACGTCACCAAAGAAGCGATCGAGGCCGGTAAAGCTGCCGCACTCTATGTATCCGGCGAATCCGCATCCACTTCCGAACAGGCTGTTTCCAGTCCGAAAGTCTTCCCCGGCAAGGTCGTCACCCCGATCGATCCTTCCATGGCAGAAGCACTCGCGACGGGCGGTCCTTCTTCCTCTTCTACGCAAGAGCTGAACGGCGACACCGCCGTGACCCGCATGACCTGTATCATCTGCCCCCGCGGCTGTTCCCTGACAGTCACGCTTGGAGATGATCCGAGAGTATCCGGCAACTCCTGTCCGCGTGGAGAATCCTACGCGATCTCCGAGATCACTAAACCGATGCGTACCCTGACGACCACGATCCGTGTCCGTAAGGAAGACGGTTCGATCACACGAGTCAGCGTTAAGTCAAAGGGCGAGATCCCGAAGGATCAGATCTTTGACCTTGCCGGAAAGATCCATCACACCATCATCGAAGCGCCTGTATCCGTAGGTGATGAGATCATTCCTGGAGTTGTTGCCACCAGCGGAACCTGAGCCGTGTTATACTATACTGGGTTCACAAGATGGAAATAAGGGGTACAGGTATTGGAAATGGGTATAAAGACAAAGGATTCACCGCTTATACTTAAGAAGGTTCCGGCCTTCAGAAGACCGGTCTTTCAGACATGTGCGATCTCCGCACTGATCACCTTTCTGATCGTTCTTTTCACTTACGTCGTTTTGGGGTTTGCCCCCTTCTCGGATAAGGCACTCATCTACAAGGACGGACAGCACCAGCTGTGCGATCTTCTCTGCTGGTTCAAGGATGTTCTCAACGGACAGTCCTCCATCAGTTATTCCTTCAGCAAGTACCTCGGCGGAAGCAATTTCGCCGTATTCTCCTACTACATGGCTTCGCCTCTGAACCTTCTGATGTTCTTCTTCCCGAAGTCTGAGGCTCCGCTCTTCATGAACATCCTGTTCCTTCTGAAGGCTTCTCTGGCAGCACTCTTTGCCGCGTATTACATAAACCGCAGATTTCACCCGGACAATAAGACGAAGTACGGGATCACGATCATGCTCGCCGTCTCTTACGCTTTCAGCCAGTACCTGATCGCGCAGAGCAACGTCATCATGTGGCTTGACGGCGCCTACATGCTGCCGCTGATCCTGGCAGGCGTAGAGAAACTGGTAAATAAGAAAAAGAGCGGTCTTTTCATCATCTCCACCGCACTCGCACTCTGCTTCAACTGGTATACCGGAATCATCGACCTGATGTTCGCGGGAATGTGGTTCCTCTTCGAGTCCGCGCGTGTGGCTGTTACCTCCGGACCGGTCGAGGCAGATGACACTTCTACCCCTTCCGTTTCGCGCCTCCGCTCGTTCATCTATTCCGTAATCCGCTTCTCCGTATCCTGTGTCAGCACACTTATGATCGCTGCGATCATTCTTCTTCCGACGCTTACCCTGCTTTCGGGAAGATCCTACGGCAAGTCCGGCATCGGAATGCTTACCGACTTTTCCATGATCGGTTTTATCCCTAATGTCATCAGCAACTACTCTTTCGGCTATATCAGCGTCCAGGGCGGAGTGAACCTCTTTGCCGGAAGCTTCGTTCTTTTCGGTACGGTCCTTCTCTTCACTTCTTCGGCAAAAGCACTGAAAGAGAAACTCCTCTATGGCATCTTCCTTCTGGCAGTGATCCTGACATTCTACTTCCAGCCCCTGGTCGCTCTCTTCTCCATGCTGCGTGAGGTAGAATCCCTCTGGTACAGATATTCCTACATCGGTTCTTTTGCGCTCGTCTACTTCGCCGCGATGTTCTACCTCGAGTGCGACAAGAAGAAACTGAAGCTGTGGATGCCTGCGTGCATTGCCGCAGTCTTCTGTGTCATCGTATTCCTCATGTCCGGCCCGGAGACGACATCTACGGCAGAGCTTTTCTTCTCCATCTACTTCTCGGACATCATCCACTGCAAGCAGGACACGTTCCTTCTTCCATTGATCTCGAAGATGGTATTCCCGATCCTGACCGCAGCACTCCTTTGCCTCATCATCTATCTGCGCCGCAAGAAGTCTCCTTCTTACCGTACGGCTGCCGTCCTTATGGCAGGTGTCCTGTTCCTGGAGCTCGCACTTTCACAGATGGTGCTTTCCGAGGTGTATTCCACATCTGACGCGCCCTACATGTGGGAGTATACGGAAAACGAACTGGAGCTTCTCGACTCGATCGATGATCCCACATTCTACCGCATCGTACAGACAAGCTATCACAGTTATCACCATGAGCTCGCCGCTTCCTACTGTGAGCCTATGGCATATGGATTCCATTCAGTGACCGCATTCGTTTCGGCACCGGACGAGAATGCCGTTTCTTTCCTGAACAAAGCAGGCTATGCAGGTTACTATGACACGATCCCCGTAACGGAATCCGAGAACCTCGCACTCGACAGTCTCCTGTCCGTCAAGTATGTGCTTCTCCCGTACGGCGATGAAAACTATGCAGGTCTTCAGAAGATCGCTTCGATCGAAGGATTTAAAGACCTGTACCTGAACCCGTATGCAGTACCTGCAGTCTTTATGTTCCACCGGGTCGAAAACTTCGAGAGCACGCATGACCACGAACCGGCCCTGTATCTTAATGACCTCTACCGTTATCTTTCCTGCGTGGAAAAGGATGTATTCGCACCTGCAGATTTTACTTCCAGCCGCATCGATAACACAGAAGGAACGGATGACAAGTTCCCGGCAGGCATCATCTACCACTATGAGATCAATTCCGATTCGGATAAGTATATCCCTTACGCGAACCTCATCACCAACACCGAGTCCGGCGCCACACTGTACATGAACGGCGAACCCTGTATTGCCTACTCGAAGGAGATGGCACCTTCCATGGTACGTGTCCTGTCCAGAAACGGAAAGGCGACTCTGGATCTCGTCTTCACAGGTCCGAACGCTTCGGAGGCCGAAGTCGTTGACGCACAGATCTATAACCTCGACCTGAGCATTCTTGATGAGGCAGTCACCGCTATCCGCAGCACCTGCGATGAAATCAAGTATTCCTTTGACGAAGTCTATTCCATTACCAGCGGCGAATGTAAGATCGAGGCGAATAATAATGTCGCAGGAAACAGGCTGTTCATCTCCATCCCCTACGATAAGGGCTGGCAGATGAAGGACTGGACACTCGATGACCAGTACGATCTCATCGAAGATACATTCTTCTCGGTCCCGATCGAACTGGGAACCACCAGAATTACGATGTACTACGTCGTTCCGAATATTGCGTACGGTATCTGGATCTCGTTCTTCGGACTGGTCCTGCTCGGAATGATCATCTACATGGAGCGCGACGGCAGAAAAAAGAAGGTCCGGAATACCGAACCTTCTGATGATGCTTCGAATGATGTTTCTGAGGATCCGGAATCCGATCAGAACTGAAATTCCCAGTAGAACTCGTCTCTCTTACAGAAACCGTAGTTGTAATCCCTTGTGCCCGGATAGTCTTCTCCGCCGTCGTTCTGGGATACGAACTCACCGATCGCCAGTCTCTTCTTCTCGAGTTCTTCATCGGTAAGAACGATCTTGGTGACCTTGTTCCAGTCGAGATTTGTCTCCATCGTCGGGAACGGGTTCGTGAACTCTGTAATGACCGCGGATCCGTCCGCTTTGTATTCCAGTACCTCCGGCCAGGTCGTCTCCTCACCGTGGATCACGCTCTCACAGAGTATCGGGTGATAGTCGATATCCGCCGAGAGCTTCCCCAGCACCTCTTTTACCGCCAGAAAAGCACTCTTGTGGTCTTCATGCCATTCATATTCCGAAGTCGTGTAGATACGGGCCGGACGGCATGCCAGAATAAACTGCTCCAGATCCGCCATGAAGTTCTCACGTGTATACTCTGCCTGCGAACCTGTATTCAGTGTGTGGTAGTCGAACATATTCTGCTTGGAATCGCCATATGTATCGAAGTAGCCGCTTCTCGCGCAGAAGATCGCAGTCGGATCCTCACTCTGCAGGAGCGACATAAGCGTCATATCACCATATCCGAGGACGGTAATATCGGACTTGTCCACGCCCAGGATCGAAAGTGCGGAAGTGCTTTCCGCAAGGCGTACGGAGGTCAGGCTCGGACCATAGTAGTCACCGTTCGTCAGGAAAAGCACTTTTACGATATTTCCTTCTGCAAGTGTCTTCTGGATGGTTCCCGCGAATGCCAGGATCTCGTCATCCTGATGCGGCGCGACGATCAGTGTGACCTTCTTTTCAGACTTCTCCAGGGATACATCCTTGATGATGATATCGCCGTCACCCGGGAGATAGCGGAACACGATCTTCGCATGCCCCTTGTCGAGCCAGACCGTCTCATGTATAGCTTTTTCTCCCATTCCCGCAGGGAAAGAGGCCTTCTTCACGAACCTGTCATTGATGAAAAGTCCGTAAGTCGCATTTCCACCTTTGATGTTATACACGGCTTCAATATCGTAATAGCCTGCTTCCTCGATATCCCGATAGAATTCATACGGGTGTTTTTCCGGAAGAAGATCGGTCTCGTAGTTCGTCACTTCCACGCTTCGGAAAGACTCGCCGTTATCTTCAAAGACCTCAAGCTCATCGAGATACTCGCCGATGATGCCTTTGCAGTAAGCGCGGCGGTCGTCGTTCTCCTCGAAGAAAGTGATCTTGCCGTACACGCGGTTTCCTGTCATCTTACCCTTATACGTCACACCTTCCGGCGAGAACATATAAAGACCGATCACACCGCCGTTATGGGTATATCCGTGTTCTGATACGTATCCGTCGATGTCGACCGTACAGTCATTGATATCCGGGTAACCTGTACCGCAGATACCGCCCAGGAACTGCTCATCCTTCGTATTTCTGTCTGTGTCGACACATACGAGCGTAACTTTTACCTGTATGTCAGAGAAAGAACCGTAGCCGAATCCGACGACACCACCGACGCCGAAGATACGGTCATGTGCGTGAAGATATACATCGCCGATCACATTCACGTTCTTGATCGTCGTATCGCTCATGTATCCGGCAAGCGTTCCTACGAAGCACGGTTCATCGGACGTGATATCGACGGACACATCCCTTAACGTAAGGTCTTTGACCGTTGCCTGGTCGAGTGCGTCGAAAAGACCCGCCAGCGAAGTGGAATAAGCTTTCAGATTGCCGTCATACGTATCTCTCTTCGCAGATCCGACCGTCGTGACCGACAGGTTTCTGATCTCGTGGCCGTTGCCGTCAAAGGTGCCTGTAAACGTCACAGGAGTCCATTTCTTATCCTGCATGTCGATATCCTTCGTCAGCAGGAACTTGCCATCCGGATCATCCTTGAGTTTATAAAGGTCCTCGGCACTGGAGATCTTCGTATAGTTCATATGCTTGATCTTCCCGCCCAGATCGAAGAATATAAAGGCGGAAAAAACAAGCAATCCCAGCGCGGCGATAAGCACGCCGGCCAGGATCTTGGTATTTACCTTATTGCTCGTTTTACTTTTATCCATGATGAATCATGCCTTCGGTCTTGCAACCTTCTGATAAACATCCGGTGCCGTTTCCTCGAAGAGATGTACCATCTCCTCATCGGAAATTACTGTGATACGGCCTTCGTCGTACTGCTTGTCGATCCACTCCTTCATCTTAGCGATGAACGGATCCTTCTTGCTGACGACGTTCTCACCGACCAGACGGTAGTAGTTGTTGATCCAGCACGCGATACCCGCAAGTCCGGATACGTTACTTACTGCTACGAGCGGCGGTCTGTCGAGCAGAGCCTCTGTATCGAAGATGTTATAGATCTCAGGATCCTTCAGAAGACCATCCGCGTGGATACCTGCCTTCGTTACGTTGAAGTTCTTACCAACGAACGGAGTCATCGGCGGCAGCTCATAGTTGGTCTCACGGGAGATGTAATCCGCGATCTCTGTGATCACGCGGGAATCCATGCCGTCGAGAGTACCACGGAGCTGTGCATACTCGAATACCATAGCCTCGAGCGGTACGTTACCTGTTCTCTCACCGATACCGAGGAGTGAGCAGTTAACTGCCTGTGCGCCGTAGAGCCATGCGGTAGAAGCGTTAACGACACCCTTGTAGAAGTCGTTGTGGCCGTGCCACTCGAGCATCTCGCAAGGAACACCAGCGTAGTGCTGCAGACCGTAGATGATACCGGATACGGATCTCGGCAGCGCAACACCCGGGAACGGAACGCCGTAACCCATGGTATCGCAGGCACGGATCTTGACCGGAATACCGCTCTCTTCGGAAAGTCTCATGAGAGCTGTCGCGAACGGTACTACGAAGCCGTAGAAGTCAGCACGTGTGATATCTTCGAAATGGCATCTCGGACGGAGGCCCGCGTCGATCGCGTCCTTAACGATACCGAGATATTTGTCCATCGCCTGCTGACGTGTAAGACCCATCTTGTTGAAGATATGGTAGTCAGAGCAGGAAACGAGGATACCTGTCTCCTTGATACCGATGTTGCGGACGAGCGCGAAGTCGGACTTGGTCGCACGGATCCATGTGGTGATCTCCGGGAACTTATAGCCCAGCGCCATGCACTGCTCCAGAGCCTGTCTGTCCTTCTCGGAATATACGAAGAACTCTGTCTGGCGGATGATGCCCTTCGGGCCGCCCAGACGGTGCAGCATCTTATAGATCTCGACCATCTGCTCTGTCGTATACGGAGCTCTGGACTGCTGTCCGTCACGGAACGTTGTATCTGTAATATAGATGTTTTCCGGCATATTCATCGGAACTTTTCTATAGTTATAAGCGATCTTCGGCACTTCGGAGTACGGGAACAGCTCACGGAAAAGCTCCGGCTTTTCTACATCCTGCAGTGTATACTGGTACGGATCCTGTTCGAGAAGATAACTCTTGTCACTCAGCACGATATTTTTCATGTAGTGGTCCTCCTGCTTGCAAAATTATTCTATGCGCGCCTTTGCGCATGTATATAGTA
This sequence comes from Mageeibacillus sp. UBA1193, assembly GCA_002310155.1. Classification (GTDB taxonomy): domain Bacteria; phylum Bacillota; class Clostridia; order Saccharofermentanales; family Saccharofermentanaceae; genus Scatonaster. The sequence goes on from DBYF01000021.1 coordinate 8,716, forward strand.
AATAGGTTTCGAGGGTGCTTGTCAACGCAAATACGCTTTTTTCTACTTTTTCATTTCGCTTTTCGTTTTTTGCAAGATGATTTTATTCAAATTGCATGAACGCTTGATTTTCATTTTCGAAAAGCACTGCTGTCCGGACGTTCTTTATCAGAAGAAAAGTCTGCCGCTGCCCGAATTCTTCAGAAGTGCCTGGATACGCTTCGGCATGATCGGGTGTGAGCTTAACATGTTCAGGACGAATACGAAGAATCCGCGGGTTTCATGACAATGCTTGACGTAATCTTCTACATCGACCTTCTTATAAAGGTGCTTACCTACGACCAGCGCGAGCATCGGCTCGACACCGCTGACACCGACCAGATGCTGGGCGACTCTGTCGCAGCTGTACTCTCTGGCACGGGAAAGCGTCGAGGACAGGATCGGGATATAGTTGGCATAAAGGATGCTCAGCTGGTAGGAGAATGTCGCGTGACGGAGACGGATATGGCTCATCTCATGTGCGATGATGAACTTGATGCTCTCCAGGTCATGGTGTTCCAGATAAGCGACCTCGAAAAGATCGGCCAGGAGCACCACGTACTGTCTTCTCAGAATGAACGTCGAGAACGCGTTCAACAGGCCGTTTTCCTGGGTAAGGTAGACCTTCGGGGTCCTCTTCAAGCCGAGTCTTCTGGAATAATCCTCAACTACCGCATATATCTCAGGGAAATTCTTTTCCGTAATACGGATAGAATTGGCTCTGTACTGCGCATAGTAAAGATAAACGGCCGCCATGATCATAAAAGGCAGAAGGATCAATATCGCGATCAGCTCCTGATGGACCTCGACGTAGCGGCTGACACCGAGAAGCTCTTCCTTTACGAAATCACCGACCGTCTCAGTCAGCGGGCCCTTTCCGTAGAAAGCCATGATGCAGATGATCATGCCCACGGTAAACATCAGGATGTTGAGAATGACCATCGTTATATATAACGGTTGCTCTGCTTTATGCCGGAACGAGCGGATCTCCTTTGCCGAAAAAGACGGAAGACCTGCGCCGGGTGTATTTACATGGTTGTCCATATCACTTAAGCCTTCTTTATATTCTTACTGTGTACCACAATATGATATACTGAATGCGTTCTTTTCTCAAGAAACAACACGAATTCATCATATGAGGTCCTTTTATGAGTAACTTTTCCATCATCAAAAAGATTCAGAAAGGCAATACGAAGACGCGTCTTCTCGGCGCCGCGATTCTGATCATCGTCGCGATCCTGCTTCCTTTAGTCGCGATCCCTAAGACGACAAAATATCTTCTGGCATCGAAGAACGTTTTCGGCGTCACATCCGACCACTACAAATCGAATAAGTTCTACCGTGGCAAGACCTCTTATCTTTATGACTGGTTTGCCGAGAACGATGAAGGAAGATTCTATTTCGCTCCTACTTACGATGAAAATGGCAACGAAGAATACCTGATCGTCTATATCCCCGATGATTACGAGGATAAAGCCAACCGTATCATCGACCAGACTATCGAATACTTAACGACCGCTGATGACAGCGTCATTACCGAATCCATCAACTGCAGAGGTTTCACTGATATCCCCAACTCCAAGACGATCGAATACGCTCGCCAGTACTTCGATCTGGCGAATGCTCCCTCCGAGAAGAATCATATCTGTGAGTATATGTTCGTCATGGTCCCCGTAAAGGATGTCCTTCTCAGCGAATCCACATTCTTCCTCCTGATCGACATCTGCGTCATTATCGGCGCGGTCTGTGTCATTATCTCCATCTTCACCAAGGGCTACATGAAGAACTTGAAAAAGCGTATGGCGAAGGAAGGAAAAACACTTGATGATCTGGACGCAGAGTTCAGTAATCCGATCATCAACATCGGCGACACATATGTCAGCAACGAGCGTGTTATGACCGCATCCGCGAACCCGAGGATGCTCATGATCAAGGATGTTATCTGGATCCATTCCAATAAGACGAACAGCGTCAACAGCAACCAGTCTGTATTCAACTCAGTCTTCTATACCAGAAACCACGAAGTCGTGAAGTTCCCGATGAAGGACGCGACAAGCGCAGACGTTCTCTGCCAGGCAGTCCATACACTCCAGCCGAGAGCCCTTTTCGGTTACGTGATCGAGAACTCTAACATGTACTACCAGCACTTCAATGAACTGGTAGACCAGGTGTATAATCAGAACGAGGAAACTCCTGTAGAAACGGCACCGGAGAGCACTTCCGAGATCCCGGCTGTTCCTTCAGAAGTACCTTCCGTAGTTCCTGCTGCGGCACCTTCCGAAGTCCCGGCGGAAGCTCCTGTTTCCGAAGCACCGGCACAGCCTGCAGCGACAGATATTCTTACGCCTTCCAGCGTATCTCCGAAAGAAGAGGAGGAAAACTTATGAGAGACGGATTTTTAAGAGTTGCCGCCGCCACACCGAAGATCCGTGTGGCTGACATCGATGCCAACGCAGACGCGATCATATCCATCGTAAACTCCGCAGATAAGGACTGCGCGCTTCTGGTCTTTCCGGAACTGTGCGTGACCGGCTGCACCTGCGGTGACCTTTTCCGTCAGGAAGCTTTCATCGATAAAGCATGGGAAGCACTTTACAGGATCGCCGATGAGACAGCAGATGCCCCGCAGGTATTCATCATCGGTCTTCCCGCCTATATCGAGGGAAAACTCCTCAACCTTGCCGTTGTCCTGCACGAAGGCCTGATCCTCGGCTGTAACGTCAAGCTCACTCTTTCCGAAGAACAGTCCCGTTACTTCTCCTCTTACGAAGTAGACGGTTCCTTCTATGACGAGCACTTCGACTGCGAGATCGCCTTCGGTCAGCCACTTTACTTCTGTGAAGATGACCTGTTCTCTTTCGCCGTGATCTTTGACGAAGATCTCCGCGCACCGATCTCCGATGACGTAGACGCAGCTCTTGCCGGATGCAACATCATCGCCGCACTCTCTTCCCGTTCCTATATCGTAGGCTCGGATGAAAAGACCGCGCAGCTCCTCTGTGCCCAGAGCAGAAAGCTCCACGCCGCATATATCTACGCGAACGCAGGCATGGGTGAGTCCACCACGGATCTGGTCTTTGCCGGCACGAACTTCATCTACGAGAATGGAAAAGAACTTGCCAGAAGCAGTGCTTTTTCCGATGGAGCGATCTACACGGATATCGACCTCAAGCTCCTTTCCGGAGAGCGTTCACGTGACGACGCCTGGAGAACGGACTTCGCCAACAGCAGTGCGGATTCCGATATGTCCTTTATCACATTCCCGATGGAGCTCAATGACGATCTTGACCTGATCCGCAAAGTCGCGAAGAATCCTTTCGCACCGGAAGATAAGAATGAGATCGCGCGCCGCTGCGAGCAGATCCTCAATATCCAGGCCATGGGTCTTGTGACCAGAATGTGTCACATCAACAGCAAGAAAGTCATCCTCGGTCTTTCCGGCGGACTGGATTCGACACTGGCCTTCCTGGTCTGTGCGCGTGCCTTTGACATCATGGGTCTTCCCAAGAGCGACATCCACGCGATCACGATGCCCTGCTTCGGCACTACATCCAGAACGAAGAACAATTCTATCGAGCTTGCCAAGGCATACGGCGCGAAGATCGATGAGATCTCGATCGCGGATTCCGTCAAGCAGCACTTCAAGGATATCGGACACGATATCGACAACCATAATGTAGCCTATGAAAACGCACAGGCCAGAGAGCGCACACAGCTCCTCATGGATCTTGGAAATGACGAGGGCAGCCTCGTTGTCGGTACCGGCGATCTTAGCGAACTCGCACTCGGCTGGGCGACCTATAACGGCGACCATATGTCCATGTACGCAGTAAACGGTTCCGTTCCGAAGACTCTGATCCGTCACATCGTGGCTTACGAAGCAGACCGCGTCAACGACACTCAGCCGGAGCTGGCATCTGTCCTCCGTGACATCCTGGCCACACCGGTATCTCCGGAGCTTCTCCCGCCGTCTGCAGATGGCACGATCTCCCAGAAGACCGAGGATCTCGTCGGACCTTACGAGCTCCACGATTTCTTCCTCTACTACTTCGTACGTCTGGGCTTTGCTCCCTCGAAGATCTACCGTCTGGCGAAGATCGCTTTTGCCGGAGAATACGATGATGACACGATCTATAAGTGGGAGGAGAATTTCCTCCGCCGCTTCCTCTCCCAGCAGTTCAAGCGCTCCTGCCTGCCGGACGGTCCGAAGGTAGGATCCGTAGACCTTTCTCCGAGAGGTGATCTGAAGCTTCCGTCAGATGCTTCTTCCCGTGTCTTCCTCGACGAACTGAAAACCGTGAAGGAGAACTGATAGATCCATGAAGCAGGAAAGATCTTTTCCACGTGCAGTAATTACCGAAAAGGCAGAAAGCGCTATCAAACGCGGTCATCCATGGGTCTACGATACTGAGATCACCGAGGGAGGCGAGGCGGAGAACGGTTCACTGATGGACGTCTTCTCTTCGAAGGGACGTTATCTCGGCACGGGTTTTCTCAGCAAGTGCAGCAAGATCCGTATCCGCATCCTTTCCGACAACGCCAACGAAACATTCGGCGATTCTTTCTGGCATCGCCGCGTGAAGTACGCACTCGATATGAGACGCACCGTCATGCAGGACGATTATTCCTGCTGCCGCCTGATCTTCGGCGAAGCAGACGGCATCCCGGGCCTCACCGTCGACCGTTATGAAGATATCCTCTCGACCGAGGTCCTCTCCTACGGCACCGAGCAGGTCAAGGACATCATCTACAGAGCTCTCGTCGAAGAACTGAAGAAAGACGGCGTTACCGTACGCGGCATCTTCGAGAGAAACGAGGCCGCACTTCGCGAGAAGGAAGGTCTTCCGCTCGAAAAGCACTGGTACCGGGGTGACTTCCTCCCTTCTTCCGAAGGTCTTTCCCCGAGAGCAGAGATCACGGAGAACGGTATCCGTTACACCGTAGATGTCGAGAACGGGCAGAAAACAGGATTCTTCCTGGATCAGAAATATAACCGCCTCGCGGTAAGTAAACTTGCCAAGGGCATGAAGGTCCTGGACTGCTTTACCCATACCGGTTCTTTTGCCATGAACGCAGCCCGTGGCGGAGCATCTCATGTTACCGCTGTGGACGTTTCCCAGTTCGCGGTAGATACTGCCGCAGAGAACGCGAAGATCAACGGTCTTTCCGACCGCATGGACTTCGTCTGCGCGGATGTCTTCGAACTTCTTCCGAAGCTCGAGAAAGAACATGCGGGATATAACTTCATCATCCTCGATCCGCCGGCCTTTACGAAGAGCCGTAAGACCACCGAGAACGCCAAGCGCGGCTATAAGGA
>DBYF01000021.1:14107-16096 GCA_002310155.1 Mageeibacillus sp. UBA1193
TGATCGAAGAAAGAAGAGCGGCCCCGGATCACCCTGTTGCCATGGCGATACCCGAGACCGACTATCTCAAATTCTATCTTCTTCAGATCGTGTAAGATCCCTTCTTAGAGACCTCACTTTCCGTCATACGCGCCGCTGACCATCTTCATGTAGGTACGGCGTGTAAACAGGTATGCGGTCGTATATACAGTGGCGAAGACTGCCACGCAGATCCCGACGATCAGAAGGAACGCTTTCGGCTCACATCCGCCCAGGATCTTGAGCATCTTATTGACCATCGGATACGATGCGGCCGTATGCATCACTGCGACCAGAAGCGGCAGGAGGAACACAATAACGATCTGGGAATTGACCGATTTTCTGATTTCCTTTTTCGTAAGTCCGACCTTGCGCATGATCGCGAATCGCTTTGCATCTTCATGACCCTGCTGGAGCTGGGAAAAATACATGTTGAGGATCGTGATCGTCAGGAACGAGATGCTTAAGAATACTCCGAGGAAAAAGAGACCGGCATAGATACCTGTGACTTCTTCGACACAGTCGATCCTTGAATACGAGAACATCAGATCATAATACTTCTGATCTCTTCTCAGTTCTTCAAACATGTTCAGCTGCTCGGTCCTTCCGGAAGATGTGTTAACCAGGAAACGCTCTGTTCTCTCGATCTGCTTATATTCGCTTTCGTTAATGTACGGACGGAGGCTCTCGAGCACAGATGTGTCTTTCACTACGATGTAATAGGAACCTTCCGTTACCGAGATCGATCCGCCGGAACTGATCTTCGGCGCCTCAGTGATATGTCTTACAGAGAATGCGTCCGAAACTTTATCCGTCCGGTTATAATCGGCATCCATCTCACGGAAGCTGATCTGGTCTTTGATCGCATTTCCAGAACGGGTGTAGACGGCGACTTCATTTTCCGCAAGATCCAGTTTTGTCTTGTTGGCATAGTCATAGATATCTTCGGTCATGATGAAGACTTCACTGATATCAAAAGACATATAGGTAGGAGTAATCACGACCTCGTTATTCTCTACGAAAGCAAATGAATCTACATAACTGTACACATAGAGATCATCGATCGTAACGCCTGTCTTTTCTGCCGCTTCACGGATCTTCGCGATCCTCTCCTCACGCTGTCCTGATGTTTCCGGTACGTTGTAAACGAGATCGAAATCGACCACGTACCACTTTTCCGCGGTTTGGCGTACGGTGCTGTACAGCGTCATGACCGAGGACATCGTTACGAGTACCATCGTGGCAAAGATGCTGATCGTAGCAAGATTTGCCGCGTTTCTCTTCATTCGGTAGAGCATGCCGGATACCGAGATAAAATGCCCGGTCTTATAGTAGAACTTCTTGTTCTTCTTCATGGTATTCAGAAGAGTGATACTGCCCGCGGTAAAGAGCGCGAATGTTCCCAGGATGACCAGTAATACTGCAATTCCGAATAACTGGATCGCCTGCATTCCCTTCTTTGTTGTCAGGGAAAGCGCATATCCTCCGCATAGAAGGAGAACGCCCAGGATCGCCAGGATCCATTTAGACTTCGGCTGCTTCTCTCCTCTCGCCTCATCCTTCATATAATCGAGAATGTTAGACATGAGAATACCGATCGAATTGAAGGCGAAGAAACAAAGGAAGAAACATCCGAATGTCACTGCGTTGGTAACAATAGTATAGACCGGAAGTTCAAAGGAGAAATCCGCTTCCTGGTGGTAGATGCGCAGGACCAGAAGCTGGAGTACCTTCTCGAGCACGATGCCGATCACAGTACCGGAGATCGCGCTGATCAGATACGTATACAGGTTCTCCAGGAACTGCACACGGATAATATGCTTCTTCTGCATGCCGAGCACACAGTACACACCCAGCTCCTTCTTTCTCTGCTTGATCACGAAACGGCTGACGCCGAAGAGAAAGAAGAAAGAGATCACGTACATGATCGGAACACCGACGATCATGATCTGCTGAAGCGTGGCACCACCC
>DBYF01000021.1:16143-19407 GCA_002310155.1 Mageeibacillus sp. UBA1193
GATCATCATCATGCTGGAAATAATATATGGAACATAGATGATCTTATTCTTGCCCATGGCATTCCGGGCAAGATTTCTATAAATCTTTGTCATAGGTCATATCCTCCGCTGTTACTCGTTCGCCGCGCGAAGGGGCTGTCCCATCAGGGCGGTAAGAGAGTCGGAGATCTTCCTGTAGAACTCACTGTTGCTGGCATTGCCGCGGTAGATCTGGTGATATACGATACCGTCTTTAATGAACAGCACTCTTCCAGCCGTACTTGCCGCCTTGATCGAGTGCGTGACCATCAGGATCGTCTGGCCGTCTTTATTGATGTTGGCAAACTGTTCCAAAAGCTCATCGGTCGAGCGGGAATCGAGAGCGCCCGTCGGCTCATCCGCGAGTACCATCTCCGGTTCTGTGATGATCGCACGGGCAACAGCTACACGTTGCTTCTGTCCGCCGGAGATCTCGTACGGGAACTTTTCGAGAAGTTCAGTGATTCCGAGCTTACTTGCGATCGGACGGATACGTGTCTCCATCTCCGCAGGAGCCATACCGGCCAGGACCAGCGGCAGGTAGATGTTATCGCGCACGGAGAAATTATCGAGAAGATTGAACTCCTGGAAAACAAAACCCAGGCTCTCTCTTCTGAAACGTGCCAGATTCTTTTCTTTCATGCTCTGCATGTTCTTTCCGTCGAGGATCACTTCGCCTTCCGTAGGCTTATCGAGTGTCGCGAGGATATTCAGGAGAGTGGTCTTACCGGAACCGGACTCACCCATAATGGCGACGTATTCACCTCTCTCAACGGTAAGATTGACGTTCTGAAGCGCGGTGACTTTATTGCCGCCGAAACGTGTAGTATAGACTTTCTTCAGGTTTTTCACCTCTAACATAGACATGGAATGTCCTCCTTCGCTTGATTACGCCATCATCTTACCGTTTCCGGGGTTTGCTCATCCATCGATTCACCTTACAAAACCGGCTCTGTATCTTACATTTCCGTAAGGTTGGTGATCACTCATTCTTTCCGAAAAGCACTCGTACCTTCGTACCTTTCCCTACTTCCGACGTGAAGATCACGTCTGCTGAGATCATATCCGCGGCTTTTTTCACCAGGTATAATCCGAGTCCGGAAGACTGTTTCTCATTATGTCCGTTATAACCGGTATATCCTTTTTCGAAGATACGAGGAAGATCTTCTTTCGCGATGCCGATCCCCTCATCTTCGATGATAAAGGACTGATCGTCCCCATAGAAATGCACCGTGCCTTCCTTCTGATATTTCACGGCATTGGAGATCAACTGGTCGATGATAAAGCCCAGCCACTTTCTGTCCGATGTCACGACCAGTTTCGTCGGAACAAAGTCCACTTGAAGTCCCGAACTGAGAAACATCGTCATCGCCCTCTTGATCTCGGCGCGCAGGACCTCATCGACATCCACTTTTTCGAATACGAGATCATTGCTTTCGGATCCGAGGCGCAGATAATTCAGCGCCATATCCGCGTAGTTTCTCACATGCAGAAGCTGGGAGTTCAAGCGGTTGGCCGTCTCCTGATCTTCCATGTTCTGAATGATCAGGGACATCGCAGAGATCGGTGTCTTGATCTGATGGACCCACATCGTGTAGTAGTCCAGCATGGCATTTCGTGAAGATGATGATTCTTCTTTCTCTTTATCAAGTTCATCCGAAAGTTTCGAAAGAAGTAACTGATAGTCCTTCTCGATCAGCCCGATCTTTCCTTCCATTTCAGAAGCATCATCTTCTTCAGAAAAAGAAAGTGTTTCCGCAAAATTCTGTGGAAAAGGGAGAGCCCTCGTCAGCATATCGTGCTTTTTCGAGAATCTTCTGTAGCCGATAATACCGAATATCAGTCCCATAAGAAGAAGCAGCGCCGCGCAGAGACATGCAGGTGTTATCGGCTCTCCATAGAGCCAGAGCACCAGTGCCGTAATGGAAACACATAAGACAGCGGACACGATCGCCGGAATGTGTTTTTTCAGATACGCGGAAAGAACCTTCTTATTCAATGATATAGCCCTGTCCCTTCTTCGTCGTGATAAAGTCCGGAAGTCCGGCACTCTCCAGTTTCTTACGAAGACGGTTGATATTTACTGACAGCGTATTTTCGTCTACAAAACAGTCGTCATCCCAGAGCTGCTGCATCAGTGTATTTCTTGAAACGATCGTCCCCTTTTTCGAAAGGAGCGCGGAAAGGATACGGTTCTCATTCTTCGTCAGTTCCAGCTTCTGACCGTTGACCGTGATCGACGAATCCGATGCCTGGTAAGAAGCGCCACGATATTCGATCACGTCGCTTTTCTCTTCGGTAAAAGCATACGCACGGCGAAGTACCGCCATGATCTTCGCGGTCAGTACGTTGGCATCAAAAGGTTTCGCGATAAAATCGTCCGCGCCCATGTTGATGGCCGTGACGAGGTTGATATTATCGGATGCAGACGACAGGAAGATCACAGGGACTTTAGAGACCTCACGGATCTTGCTGCAGCGGATAAACCCGTTCGCGAAAGGAAGTCCGATATCCATCAGGATCAGATGTGGAGCATAGGAAGTAAACTCACCGAGGATATCTTCGAAATCCTCCGTCAGTTTCACATCATATCCCCATCCGGTCATCATGGTTTTCAGTTCGGACGCTATGGTAAAGTCATCCTCCACCACCAGGATCTTATAGGTCATGCCAACACCTCGTATACAGATTCGTAGTATATTCTATCACTATCTTATACCGAGTGTGTGTCAGAAATCCTTATAATTCAGTCACTTAAGACATCTGAAGACAGCTGTCATCGATTTCGCTGATCTTACTAAATCCCGTACAGCTCATCACGAATCTCAGTTCATTGTTGACGCCAGTCAGGAACTTCGTCATACCCTCGATTCCGCCTTCTTCCAGAGAAGGAAGCATCGATCTTCCGACCGCAGCCGCATCCGCGCCCAGTGCGAGGCACTTATAGACATCCGCGCCGGAACTGATCCCGCAGTCAACGATGATCTTCACATCTCTTCCCTCAAGAGCTTTCTTGATTCCGGGAAGTACCATCATCGGCGGAACCGCATACGGGAGTCTTCCGTGGTGATGCGATACGATGATCGCCTTCGCGCCGAGGTCCGCACACTTTACAGCTTCTTCTTCACTCAGGACACCCTTGATAAAGAACGGCAGCTTCGTAGATTCTATATACGAACGGATCATATCCGATGTCTGTACCGCCATCTGCTCGCCGATCACGACATCGAGTCCTTCATTTCCGAA
>DBYF01000021.1:19458-20431 GCA_002310155.1 Mageeibacillus sp. UBA1193
TTGTCCGCGTACGGCTTCACGATACGGACCGTCTTTGCGCCGGTCGCTGCGATCTTACTGAAGAGGTCATTCTCCATCATGCCGACGAAGTTCAGGATATTCATGTTCTTCGCCGCGATAGAATATTCTTCCAAACCTGTAAGCTCTCTTCCCTTAAACTGCATCAGATGGGAAAAAGCAGGAGTCATTACCGGGCTGCTGAAAGTCTCTCCGAAAAGCTCTGTAGTTGTATCCGCAACGACAGAATCGATGAGGCGTTCCTTGATCAGGATGCTGTCCATATAGCGTGCTGTGATCTCATTTGCGTCAGATATTCTACTGTATGTCATGGAGGACCTCCTTCAGGTAATTCATATAATGAATGTATTCTCGGTCATTAGTCAGATGCTCTAGAATGATCGGCATTTGCGGATCTATACTATTCATCTTTTCTACGTAATAATGCAGCGGATACTCACCCTGTCCCGGGGCACATTCCTGGAGCTGGAAGGTGTATTCTTCCTTCAGATGGATGTCCTTGATGTGGCAGCTTCTGATTCTGTCTCCAAGCAGTTCCACACACCGGTCGATGAAGCTCTCCGGCTGATAATATCTCTCCAGCGAGTTCGTCATGTTGATGATATCCATATGCACGGCAAATCTGTCACGGTTTACTTCTTCGAGAAGTCTCACATAATCTTCAGGTCCGGTCGGGATCATCCACGGCATCGGTTCGAGCGTGAAGTATGTATTCGTCACTTCCGCTCGGTCAATGATCTCCTGCACCATCGCGACGATCTCTTTTCGTGTCTCAGGAGTGAAGTTCTCTTTATAGTGTCCGTCCCATCTTCTACCCATCGCACCGGCGACATTGACCGCACATCTGGCACCGATCCGGTCCGCGAGTTTTAACTGCGCGACACAGTAATCTCTCTGAGCTTTTCGATCTTCCGGATCAAGCGAAAGACCATTTCTCCAGATGCCGACTTCCGCG
>DBYF01000071.1 GCA_002310155.1 Mageeibacillus sp. UBA1193
TCATAGTCATTCTCCTGCCTTTAGTAGGATTAGCGGCGCTTCCCGATTGAAAAGCACTTTCCGCCTTTCCTTTTATGTTACCTTTCTGAGGGATTCAAATCAAGGCAGGAACTCTATACTTATTGTATCTTCCTTCCGATCGGGCAGGTTTGTTATCATAGGATTGGATAAACGGAAGGCGTGAGATCAGGCGCTTACCCGCCCGAAACGATCTCGCAAAAAGCCGCCCCGGAAGGCGGCAGAAAGAGGTGTAACAATGTTACAAGTCGTGATTTTTGACATGTTTGAGACGCTGGTGACTCTTTTCACCGGACGGACGTACTTCGGCGAAGATGCCGCCGCGGATATGGGAGTCGATCCCGTGACCTACCGGAAAGCATGGCACGAAACCGAGGTTGACCGCTCGACAGGCAAACTCACGATGAAGGAAGGCATCGCCAAGACTCTTCAGTCTCTCGGCATCTATTCCGAAGAGAAAGTGGAACTCATCGCTTCCAAAAGGATCGCCGCGCTGGGAGATACTTTTAACGCGATCCCGGATGACACGGTAAGACTCCTCGAGGAACTCAAAAAGCGCGGCATCAAGATCGGTCTGATCACAAACACATTCTCCGATGAGCGCGACCTCATCCGCGGAAGCAAGATCTTCCCCTTTTTCGACGCTGTCCGCATCTCCTACGAAGAAGGGATGCAGAAACCGGATCCCCGCCTGTATCAGTCGATCATGGATGAATTTGGCGTCACACCTGACCAGTGTCTCTTCGTCGGTGACGGCGGTTCCAGAGAGCTCTACGCCGCCAGAGATATCGGCATGAAGGCGGTCCAGTGTTCCTGGTTCAGACCCCTGGCCTTCGAGCCACACATCCCCTGCCCGGTATTTCCGGAGTTTCCGCAGGTCATGAATCAGCTTGATGTGCTGGATTATCTGGAAGAGTAAAAGAGGATAACGGTCACTCGGGTTCTTCGCCTTTCGGTTCGATCCGGATCTGGATATCGCCTTCAAGATACTCGGCGATGTTGTGAAGTTCGATGGTTTTTTCTTTGAAATCCAGAATACGGACTTTATCCGGATCGAGTTTCTTTAAGTTCTCATCCGTTCCGGTATCCAGAACAAGGAATCTTTCACGCTTCCCCTCTTCTGTTTCTTTCTCGGTAATGATGATGACTGCCCAAGGATATCCAATCGCGAACGCGGTGTTCGTCATGTATGGAAAATCCTGAATATGCGGAATATCCCGGTCGGAATAGTGGATCTCACTTACGACCTTCAAAGAGGGATCCTCGCGCTTCGGGCAAAAGTGCTTTTCGAGCAGAAAATGAGCATAGCGCTCCTCGAGGATCTTGCTCTCGTTTTTCCCGTAGTAGATATTAATGAAGATCATCCAGAACGTCGGATCCAGGAAACCCAGGAGTGCCAGCCATTTATAGGGCGATGGCAACGTCAGGAAACCGATGGCAATCAGAAGGCCGCCAAGGAACGGGATAAGAGAAACGTGCGTCTTATGGCGGCGGTTGCTGATCATGGCCGCGATGTTCATGACGATGAAGAACAGGCCCACCAGGACCAGAACTACACACAGCACATTTTGTTGAAGAAAAACCAGCATCCCAAACACCCCTCAAAGAAATTATACACTTTTTCGGGGGTGCGGAGAAATTACTTTTCTTTCATATAATCGTTTGCGGAATAAATCTTAAAATCAAAGACATTATTATTTCCCGTTGCCTGCGCGAGGAAATAAATGCCCGGTTCGCTGGCTTCGCTATAGAGGCTGTAATTGACCTGGCGCTGACGGCGCGTTCCGTTGTCATCGAGGATAAGATAATAGTACGTAGTTGTCGTCTCATCACCATCACTGTCACGCTTCGTTTTCGTTTCTGTCTTCGTGTCGAGGACCTTGATCTGATATACTGTGATCGTCTCCTGGCCCGGCTCGGCAGGCATCTTCCTGGCAATCATCTGCTTGACCAGGAACATGCAGGCAAGCACGATCGGAATAACAATGATCGCGGAAATGATACTACGCAGCTGCAGGCCCCGCCCCTTCGATATAGCTACGATCGAATCAGACACGGTCGAGATCACGCAGAGTCCGACAGCTATGATCACAAAGATCAGAACGATATTTCTCAAAAGAGTATTGCTGGACTTCTTGGTAGCGTAAAACTTCTGATAATCCTTTGCCAGATATTTCTCCGTAAGGATCGTCTTTCCGGTTGCGGGATCGGTATTGTTTTCACCCAGTTCCTGATACTCCGTCTCGATCCTCATCTTCTCTTCCTCGAGATTCTTCGAGGAATCAGAGATCTGAGTGACTACGAAATATGCTGCGATACCTATAGCAACGAGACTTACTACTACAGCGACAATAGGAACGATGATCCTTACCAGTTTGTTACCCATAAATACCTCCCCAAAATCCTTCTCCGTGATTCCTTTTTGGTGCGGATCCACGGATCGGACTACGTGTACATTATACCATTGCGGGACTTTCCGGAAGGCAGTTTCATTTCAGGATTAATGGGGTGTTATTCGGCGGATTGGGCAGGAAATGGTGGCTCGGGGTGGCGGCGGGGCGAGTGCTTTTCGGGCGGGATCAGGGTGGGAACCGGGCGGAATCCTGGCGGGCTCCGGGCAAGATCAGGATGGGAACCGGGCGGGCTCGGAGCCTCGGGTTGGATCACATAGGTGCTTTTCCGAAAAGCTCGGCAGTATTCTGCCTGAACAGATTCATGTCGAGCGGGCAGCCATCAAGCTCCGTCGTCAGGATCAGGTTCTTGCCCGTAAAGATGCCCACGCGGCGGTACTCGTCGAGCTTGAGCATATTCTTGTGAAGATACACGGGATCATCCAGGCGGCCGAGATGCTCGTGGTAGATCACTCTTCCATTCCTTACATCCAAGAGCGCGAAATCAACGTATCTGGTCTTGCCGTTTCCCACATCGACCGGGAAATCGTACTTGTACGGAATTCCCATGTCGTAGTATGCATCCGCGATCATCGCTTCCGACTTCGATCGCACATTCTCTCCGCGCTTGGTGGCAAACATCTTCTCCTCCGGAAGGTACGGGTTTTCCGCGAAAGGCTGTGCCAGCCAAAGCTTCGCAGCGTCTTCGCCTTCTGTAAAAAGCGGCGTTACGAGTTCTTTTCGCGCGGGAATGAGATTCGCGAAAACGTCCTCGGGAGATTGGGTTGGGTAACTCTTTAGAAAACGCTCGATTGCCTTCTCTTCCGAGTCGATCGACTTGAGGAGCCTGTTCAGATAGTCCTTCTGCGCCAGCGCGCGGGCGAGGTCGGACTGGGAGGCTTTCAGGTAGGTGCCGTTGCGGTCAGCAGAGTCAGTGATGTAGTAGAAGCAAATGCATCCTTTTTTCTCATTTACTCGAAGTCGTCCTTCCGGGACTTTTTTCAGTTGCTCCAAAACTCGGTTCTCACCTGATTTCAAAGAGTCCAATCGTCTGCGCATACTGTTCACTAATACTTTCACCAGTTAATCCTCCAAAAAATACAACAAGAAGGGATCATTTGTAGTTTTCTGTTTGTTTGATCCCATAGTTCATCTTGTTAATGGGGATCAAATGTTACTTTTTGTCAGTTTGATCCCTATTGTCTTATTGGCTAAGGGGATCACTTTGGTATTTCTCTGCATTTGATCCCATAGCTTGTTCGTGGACGTAGGGATCAATTTAGGTTTTTCTTATTTTTGATCCCTTATCATCATCTACAGATTGGGATCATTTCTACCTTTCTGTGAGTTTGATCCCATCTGTGGCTTTCAACTATGGGATCGTTTTCCTCTTTTTCCTCTTTTGATCCCATCCACACACTTCTCACCACTAATCCTCTTCATTGAACCCCGTCCCACACTGCCATTCAACCGCCTCCCCTCGACAATTCCCGACAAAACTACCAGCATTGTCAGATATTTCCACAATTAGTCACCTGCCCCTCCCGAGTTTTGGTATAATAAGAGAAAAGCGCACTCGCGCGGCATATCGTGTTCCTCGCGACGTGTGGTGGGGAGGTCAAATATGAAAACGATCCTTTGCTACGGCGATTCAAACACCTACGGCTACGACCCGAAAACAGGTCTGCGCTACCCCAGAACGATCCGCTGGCCGGGTCACCTCCAGGAGATCCTGGACGACAAATCGGCCTACGATGCCATGCGGTCTTACCTTGTCGGCATGATGGAACTCGAAGACCAGCTGCCATGTCCCTGCGGAGAATCTTTCACAGTTATTGAAGAAGGCTGCAACGGCCGTACTACTGTTGCCGACGACCCGATCGAAGGCTGGAAGAACGGACTCGACTACATTAAGCCATGCCTCAATACCCACAAGCCGGTTGACGTCGTGATCATGATGCTCGGCACTAATGATCTCAAGGAAGTCTTCCATCAGACCGCAGACGAGATCGCGAAGAATGCCGGTGTCCTGGTCGACGCGATCAAGGAATGCACGCAGGAGAAGCAGGGCTTTATCCCGAAGATCATTCTCGTTTCTCCGCCGCATATCGGCGAAGGCATGGCGGACTCCGTTTTCTCGACATCTTTCAGCACCAGAGCGATCGGCGAATCCGCCCTCTTCGCAAAGAGTTATAAGGAAGTTGCCGATGACAAGGGCTGCATCTTCTTCGACGCGGCGTCCTATATCGAGCCATCCGAGGAGGACTCTCTCCACCTTACCGAGGACGCGCACATCACGCTCGCGGAGAAGCTCGCGGAGGTCGTTCTCGATGTAGTATGAGGAGTATCTGATCCTGCTCGAAAAGCACTCGTACCCTGATCTTTCAGACATGACAAAAGGACGGTACCTGAACCCAGGCGCCGTCCTTATTTCTTTGCAAAACAATAATCGGAAATAACCTCTCTGGCCAAACCGGAATCATTCCTCCGGAGCAAACACGATATTCCTTCTCTTTACATGCTCCTTGATCGCCTCGGCGATGAGCTTCTGGCCCTTCGCGTTCGGATGGATACCATCAGAACAGAGATACAGGGAATAGTTCTTTTTCTCGAGGAAGACCGATGTGATATCGATGACAGGGACCTCGTTATTGATCGCGAGCTTGAAGATCTCGATGTTGTAGCGCTCATGCCAGTTCGTGATGAACTGCTTGTTGCCTCGCATCCAGCTCAGGATATTGTCCGCGGAAAGTCCCTCGGAGATTCTCTTGAAATAGCGGTCGGAATCGATCGGCGGAAGTGACAGGAGCACCGGGATCTTCCCGAGTTTCTTGATCTCCTGGATGATATTTGTATACGTCTCCACGAAATTCTCGATCGTACTTGCCGGGATATGTTCTTTATCAGGATCTGCGGAAACTTCCTTCCAGTTAAAATCACAGTCGTTGCCGCCGAACTCCAGAACGACATAGTCGCCGGATGACGAACGGATCGTATCCAGATGCCGCTCGAAAATCGTCTCGCCGCGAGTGATCGTGCTGCCGAATTTCGCCTTGTTCTCAACTACGATTCCCAAAGACTCCTCGCAGATCTTCTGAAGCGAAGTGTCGGCAACCTTATAGTGGTCATCTTCGTAGATGACGCCCTTGAGTACGGAATCGCCGAACGCAGTTATTGTAGTCATTTCCCATTCCCCCGAACCAAAAAACACTTACATCCCCGCCACATTATACCACGTTAATGCATTTGAGATTCAAGGGAAAAATCACACGTCATCGGATGCTACAAAACACCCCGGTTTTGACCACACGCACAGCCATTACATGTTGGCGTACTTCTTGCTCCACTTTCTGTCCGAGACATCGATGCCGATCTCAGAAAGGAGCCTGATGCCCATATCGAAGATCATGCGGCAGGCTTTTTCCTTTGGAAGTCTGTAGTTGTCCCACATCATCATGACCGAAAGACCGTGCGTATAGATGACCATGTTCTGAACTACATCGCCGATCTTTTTCTTCGGGATCTTATACTGCTTGGCGAGAGCTTCCACCGAAGAAGCATTCATCTGCTGCGTGAAAATACTGCTGTCACCGAGCACCTCTTCGCCGATCGTCTGCACCGGATCGTCGATATTCAGGAAGCGGAAAACATTCGGATGGTCGCACGCGATGGAGATGTAATGCACGCCGCTGATGAAAAAAGCATCGACCGCGTCTTTTCCTTCCATCTTGGCTTCGAGGCTGCCCCACATGCGCATCGCTGAATACATGAAGAGTTCCTTTTTCAGCTCCGTCATGGATCCGAACTGCCAGGAAATGGGCTGCGTCGAGCACTCCAGCTTCGCGGCGATATTCTTGATCGCCACGGCACTGAGTCCCGATTCATCCAGCAGCTCGAAAGCCGCTTCCAGGATCATCTCTTTACTGATCTTCGCTTTACGTCCCATTTCTGCCTTTCACTATTTCACTGCCGCACAGGCATCCCTCATTCGTGCCAGCTATCCGCCGCGCCGGACGCCACACCAGCCGGTGCTTACTTCCCGTACGGGCGGTCGGTCAGAGGCTTCGTGCAGCCCCACTTCTTCGCCATATCGTTGAACGACTTTTTCGCCATCGTCTTGAACATCAGTCCGACCAGAAGCCGGATCGGGAGAGGGAACACTTCCGGGCCAGTAAACTTCCTGCACTCTTCATCGGTAAAAGCACCGTCACGGCCATAGATCCGTCCCATTTCGGCATACTTGCCGACGATCTTCTCACGCTGTTCATCTTCAAACAATCTTATACTAAAATTGTCTCCCTTTACAAGTGTACCCGCATACTCGCAGACAAGCTTTCCTGCCAGCATCTCCAGGTACGCTTCACCGCAACGGAGCTGGATGCCCTCGGCAAATCCGCTCTGAAGGAGGAATGCAAGTTTCGGTCGGGAATTCGAAGCCTCCTCTGCCAGGCGCTCCTTCGCAATGGGTTCAACTGTCTCAAGAAACTCCATGAGAAGTCCGGGAATGCACTCGACATAAAGAGGAAGAGCGATGAGGATGTGATCCACGACATAGAATCTTTCGCGGATCGTGTTCCACTGTGAGCGGTCGGAGATCTCGAACTGCTCGTAGGAACTTCCGGAATCCTTCATTCCTTCCGTGATCTTTCCTAAAATCTTATCTGTGTTGCTGTATTTCTTTACGCGCGGGCTGCCGTTAATGATCAGTGCATGCATGTGACCGCCTCCTTTACTTCTGTTTCCGGGAACACGCCCAGAGACTTACTTGCAAAATTCAGTGTGCATCTTTCGTTCCATCTCTCGAGGTACTGGCGATCCGCCTCTCCTCTATAGATGAGACCGATATCCGTTCTCTGTTTGTAACGCATCACGTGGCGCATCTGATTACCCTTAAACTTCAGGTACATCGTAGCCAGTGGCAGGATGCGGTCGAAGATGTTCTTTCCCTTATGATCGAGAAAACCGAGCGCCGTGTCGGAAATCACCCACATCTGATCCGCGTGGATCATCTTCTTGAGGAGCACTTCGTAATCGTCTTTGATCGAGCAGACGCCCGGAGTCTTCAGCCAGCAGAAATTGCATCCGATGCAGTGCGAGATCTTCATGCCATTCGCCTCGACGATCTCGTACTTCGCGCCCTGCGAAGAGAGCCTCTTATCCAGCTCCGCCGTTATCTTCCGATCCTCTGTTGTATTCACTATAAGAATCATATGTTTTTCCGTCCTTTTTCAATAAGCATTCCGCTTCATGCTGCCAGAGGTTTGCCGGCCAAACTGACCCTCGCAGCCTTTTCTTTTGTGTTTTATGTAAACGAGTTTATATAAACACGTTTATAGTAAACCCATTTTCAGAAACTGTCAACACCCTTCATCCACAAAAGCAATTCCCTCTCATAGGAAAGCTCCTACCCCGAACAAGAAAATCCCATGCAAAAAGCACCCGTCCCGCAAAAGTCATATTCCCCATGCAAAAAGCACCTGCCGTTGAAGGCAAGTGCTTTTCGTTCAGAATACTATTTAGTTGTAATTACTTAATTCCAGTAGATCTCTTTCGTGCCAAGCTCCATCATGAGCGCGTACGCCTGGATGTACTGAGGATCGGTATCCTGCTCGACACTGTATGGGATAAGCTCCTTGCTGTCGGCGATTCCGGCCGCTTCGGTACCAATGCCCGAGTTCGTTTTCCAGACCATAGTACTGTTGACTTTTTCCGCGGTACCTTCTTTGCAAAGGCCGACAGATTCAAGCACGCGGATCTTGCCTTTGCCGACGGCGGCGATACGGTAATTCTCGTTATCGTAAAGATCCTTCAGCACCTGCGCCTGCTCCGGAGTCAGGTAATACTCATCATTCGGATCGTAGATGATGATCATGTGTCCGCCGTGACCTTTCGGTGCGTCCTGGCCCTCGAGCGTGTAATCCTCAAAGTTGAAGATCTTTCTCACTCGGAAGTTCTCGGGGAGGCCCAGATCTCCACCATAATACATGATATCGTAATTCCGGTCCGTGACCTTCTGCGCGTACTGCTCCACATAGGTCAGATCCTTCTCTTCACGACTCTTCACTTTCATTAAGGATTTGCCGATCACCAGGACCATGATGAATGCAATAACAGCAACAATGATCGCGATAAAGTACCTTCTGCGGTATTCCATATAAGTCTCCTGTCTGTCGTCTGTAAATCGTCAATTAGTTGTCTGATAAATTCTATCAATCGGTTATCGATCTTCTATCAATCGTCTGT
>DBYF01000081.1 GCA_002310155.1 Mageeibacillus sp. UBA1193
TGGCGGAGAAGGAGGGAGTCGAACCCTCGCGCGGCTGTTACACCACCTAAAGCTTTAGCAAAGCCTCCCCTTCGGCCTCTTGGGTACTTCTCCATGCCGAAGTCATTTGCTTCTATCGAAGCGACATGAGATATTCTAACATAGAAAGACAAACATTTCCACAACTTATTCTCTTTTTCTCGTTCTATCCGCAGAAAGCCTGAATTTTCAAGTTTTCCTGCCTTTACGCAACCTTTTCGGGAGTGATACAATATGGGCATTCAAGAAAAACCTCGCATCCCGGAAGGCCTCATCTGTCCTTTCCGGTCACCGAAAGGAGCCTTTCCATGTCAGAATCCCAGTCTGCGCCTTCAAAAATTGATCTTTCCGTTGTTTCACCATATACACCTTCTGAGGAACTGGTGAATCAATACACATCAAAAAAGAAAACCGGCGCATGGAAACTCTTTGGAGGCTCGCTTTTGCTTATAGCTATCATCGCGGTTGCAGCTTTCCTGTTTATCGGGATCTTTCACGTCATCGTCTACAGCGTCAAGATCATTCTCGGTCTACTTATCGTCCTGCTTCTGCCGATCTATGCCATTTATAATCTCATTTCCACATATTCGAACATTTCCAAGAAGAACTACTCTTTCTACACTGGCGAAATCGCCGGCAAGGCGGAAAACGGCTACGTAGTTAAGGGAATCGCCGCTTCAGGGCTTTCTTTTATCGACAAGGCCGACGCCGATGCGGAAAAAGCACCCGGCGCTCCTGTGATCATCGTCAAAATGAAGGATGATTTCGATCTTCTCGGAATGCAGTAATCTTCAGAGGATCATGTCGCGCTTCGGCGCATACGCTCTTCCTGCATCCTCCGCTTGTGCTCTTTAAATGCCTTTCTTCCCTGTCCGATGCCGTCCGGTACCGGTGTTTCTTCGACCTCGATATATTTGTCGTTGTGGAAGATGGCGCTCAGCTGCGGATCGAGCTGGAAATATCTGTCGATCTCCTGATCTGTGATATCCGGAGCAAACTTTCTTCTTCTCTTTTTACCGAACCTCTGCTTGTTGTACTCTTTCCAAACGACCAGTACCAGGAGTTCGATAAGGATCGCGATAAAGAGCACTACGAAGAAGTGCTCGGTCTGACGGATCCTCTCGTAGTTATAGAACAGGAACTCTTTGACTGGTCTTCCCATCTTATCGCAGACGATGCCGTAGATCATGTAGGCGAAATAGATCAGCATGTAGATCCATGCGACAGCGGTCAGGATGATTCCGATAACTCTCTTCCACATCTTCTGTTTATTTTCATATTCGATATGGGATTCGCGGTTCAGGTCCTGATCATAGACGTTTTCAAGTGCAACTTCAGGCATGGGCGTCTCACCGCTCTCTTCGATCTCCGTCTGGGTAATGCCTCTGTCCGGACTCTTCCAGGTCGCCAGTTTCTTCTTCGGGAGAACAGACTTCAGAAGCGCGCCGAGCGTGATAAATACGTTCAGGTACCAGTACAGGATCGGATACCATATCACGGACCAGGTGCTGCGGAGAATATCGTGATCATAACGGGATTCGAGGAACATCGCCACGCAGAACTGACATAGGCACACGAAGGACAGGAACTGGCTCTTCCATATCAGGTCGGTATAGACATGCTGTCCTCTGATCTCAGATGTAACGAGAAGTACCGTCAGGAACAGCCAGCATACAGACCAGAAGAAGGTAGCGACCTGCTCCAGATACACGGGAGTCAGTCTTCTTCTTCTCCAGCTCTTGAAGATATCCCAGTGACGGAAAACCACTTCCAGGCCGCCCTCCGCCCAACGCTTTCTCTGTCTCCAGAGGCCTTTGATCGTCTCAGGAACGAGCATCCAGCAGAGCGCTCTCGGCTCATAACGTACATCCCAGAAATTCTTCTCGAGCTTCCAGGTAACGGCGATATCTTCGGTCATCATGTCGCGGTCCCAGAAACCACAGTCCAGGAGCGCTCTTTTCCTATAGGCCACGCAGACACCGGAAACCGTCATGACTTTTCCGAGAACTCTCTGCGTTCTCTTGATCAGGCTGATAATGCTGGCGTATTCACAGAGCTGGATCTTACCGAGAAGAGAGCCTCTGTTTCGTACACGCGGGTTACCGGTAACTGCGCCGACACGCTCGCCATTGTTCTTATTTACGAAGTGGGAAACCAGATAACGGAGTGCATCTTTATCGAGGTAGGAGTCCGAATCAACACCGACAAGGATCTCGCCCTTCGACGCGATCAGGCCCAGATAGAGGGCGTTTGCCTTTCCACAGTTCTTCTTTAAGTCGACCACACGGACACAAGGGTATTTCTCGCAGAGTGCCTTCATGACCTGTGCGGTATCATCGGAGCTTCCGTCATTGATCAGGATGATCTCGTATTCCGGATAGTTCAGCTTCGTCATCTGTTCGACGACCGGAACCAGTACGGAGCTTTCGTTATGTGCGGGCATGAGAATAGACACGAAAGGTGTCCTCTCGAGTTTCAGTGAATGCTTTCTCTCATTGGAATAATAGAAAATCAGGGAACCCAGTACCCAAAGCATCGCCATAATGGCCGGATACCAAAAAACGAATTCCACCATCCAGTTTAAGTTCATTACGTCGCGTTCACCTCAGATGCCACTAATGCTGTCGTCTAAAAATCTGTCGTCTTATGTCAAAAATTGTCTGCAAAGATGTCCTTTTTGTAATTGTCGGCGTAACTATATCAGAGGGAATATGCCCCGTCAAGCGACATATTCCCTTGTTTTTTCGTGATTTTATCCAAAAATTGCATTTTTCTCGTTCTTTTTAGAAATCGTCCCCGTTTTTTCCATAATTTGTCATGCCATCAGAAAGAAACAGATCACTGTCGCACTCCGTGATGTTCTTCAGAGCACGGTTGATCATATTCGTCCTCGTGGTACGTAGCGTATCGAGATTATTCGTTGCCGCAGTCAGGCTCTTGCTGACTTTCTCCAGAGCCTCCTCATATCTGCCGAACTCCTTCTTCACGGCACCGAGCGTTCTCTCGATCTCATGCGACTTCTTCTCGATCGCCAGCGCCTGGAAGTAGTTCGTGACCGTACTTAAGATCGCCATCAGGGTATAGGGGCCGGCAACAGTGATGTGAAGCTGGTTTAATTCTTCCAGAAGGCTCAGATTCACGATCTCGGAATACATTCCCTCGAATGGCACGAAAAGGATCGCGTAAGGAGTCGTATCCGGGATACTGATGTACTTCTCAGAGATGGCCTTCGCATCCTCACGGATCGCCATGCCAAACTCCTTCTTCGCCCTCATAATGATGTCTTTGTCCCCGGAATCGTATGCCTGTAACAGTGTTTCATATCTGTCCAGATGGCACTTCGAATCGATCGGAAGATAGACAAATCCGTTTCCTTCACGTGTCGGCATCTTGATTGCGATCTCGACATGCTCCGAGGATCCGGGCTTGGTCGGAACTTCCACATCGTACTGCTGGGGAGTAAGTACATCCGCGATGATCTGCTTGAGCTGGACTTCTCCCAAGATGCCTCGTGTCTTTACACCATTCAGTGTCTTCTCCAGGCTGCCTACCTGGGTGGAGATCCCCTTGAGTTCACCCATGGTCTTCTGAAGCTCGGTCATCTGCGCGAGAACACCCTTGAAACTCTTCTCGAACTGCTCATTCAAAGTCTTGTCGAGTTTCTCATTGACTGTCTCACGGATCTTCTCGATCTGCTGGTTATTCTCCGTACGCATCCTCGTGAAGTCCTCATGGAAGGTCTCCGTCAGCTTGGAAAGCCGGGTCTCCATGGACTTGTTAAGTGTCTCCAGCCCGCTGGAAAGCATCTTCGTATTTCCCTCAAGGATCGCGGTATTTCTCTCCTTATCGGTCTTAAGGACCGCCGCGATGCTGTTATTCATGGTATCGAACTTCTGGGCATAGAGTCGGTTACTGAGGTTATTCATCTCCTCGTTATGGCGGCGTGTCGTCTCCTGCTGGTCCTTCTCGACACGTGTCAGATTCTCCTCCATCGAAGAGATCCTCTGGTCGATCACCTTACTCAGGGATTCCTGCATCCTCGCCGGATCCTCCGTCTGGCGGGATGCAAGGACATGGATCCCCGCGTATGTGCGAAGCAGAAGGAATACCGCGATCAGAACGATCACCAGCACGATGGAACAAATAATGACAACAGCGATCTCCATGTTATCCTCCTTTGCATAGCTTCCCGGCTGTTGTGCGGGTATAGTGAAATTCGCGAGCAGTAAATCTTGGAACTGCTGCACACAACACCGGAAAGCCTGCCTCGTCTCTACGATACAGATGATAACAGGTGAACTGTCCCTTTATTCGGACTGAATAGAAGGGCGGAATAG
>DBYF01000045.1:0-3647 GCA_002310155.1 Mageeibacillus sp. UBA1193
GTAAGAAGGCCGGTATCGAGTTCGTCTTCACGGAGCATCGTATCGGCGCCGGGCTTTCTTGCAAAGGAGAAAGTCCTCTCGCCATTACTATCTAATCCGACAAAGGCCAGTGTGGTGAACTGCTTGGGGTCACGGATCACCGCGCCGGTGGCGATGCCTTCTTTTTCCAGCGTCTCGATAAGAAAACGCCCGTGCATGTCGTCTCCGACTTTTGCGATGAGGGCCGTTTTCCATCCGAAGCGGCTCACGGCCGTGAGCATATTGGCCGGTGCACCTCCGGGATTCTGCTCAAAAAGCCGCATCCCGTCGGAGCTTTTCCCCGACTCCGTAAAATCGATCAGTAATTCACCCAGCGCAACTACATCGTAATTCATAGCATCCCCATCTGCGTTTATTTCAAGCTTTCCGGTACGCACGGACACGCTCGAGCAGCTTCGAATACAGGTTCGAATGGTCGTAGGTCGTGTGAAAGCGCTTCGGTTTCAGAAGTTTAAAGAATGTCCTCTTCTTTTCTTCGCTGATATCCACGCGGCGGATCATGACGAAACCTCTAAACGGCGGCATATAGGTCACGATGTCATTGATGTCCGCGAAGTTCCAGCACTCCGTGCAGACCGTATCCAGATAGCTCTTCAGGCGAGAGGAATTCGAGCGCTTGCCCTTAAACGGGCGGACGCTGCCGTAGGTAAAAAGATGCGGTTTGACACCGAAGTTATAGTTTAGATCCTGACAGCACAAAATGGCCTGGCCCGAACCCAATGACCAGCCGACCACCTCGGTCTCCGCCGACGGGTGCTTTTCGTGCAGTTCTTTCCACTTCGAGCGGACTTCCTTCTTAATGGTCTTATACATGACGCCCCAGCCGTGATGCACGCGAAGCTGCAGCGGCAGATCCTCATATGTGATCGCGTCATAGTACTTACTGGAGAACTCGAAGATATTCGCGAACCAGTCCGTGAATCCCGAACTCTTCTCGAAGTTCAGCTGGATAACGTCGCGGTCTTCTTCGTAGTGGATCTCATAATTGACCTCATGCTCGATATGGAAAAGCTTCTCCATCTTGTTGCATGAATAGCGGACGGGGATGTATTTGACGTCGTAGGTCGCCCGTCCCGTATGGTTAAAATCGTCGCTGGTGTTGATAAAATACTGTTCAAAAGGCAGATGCGAATACACCATATCTCTGGATTCCTTCCTCAGATCATCGATATTTCATCCCCAAATAAACATAANNNATCCGAAAACTATTGTAACATATC
This sequence comes from Mageeibacillus sp. UBA1193, assembly GCA_002310155.1. Taxonomy (GTDB): domain Bacteria; phylum Bacillota; class Clostridia; order Saccharofermentanales; family Saccharofermentanaceae; genus Scatonaster. Next base: position 1,260 of record DBYF01000045.1, read on the forward strand.
TGCTTTACGGCACAAACACGCGGGATTTGATTATTCATACCGGTCCCACATCTGATTCACGGGCCGACGCGGGGATTTTTTAACTGGACCGGCTGAAGTTTCTGCAATAGCCCGGACAGTTCGATCACTTCGATCTCTCTGGTGACGACATCCACATATTGGAACGTATACCTCTTCGGTTTTTTCTCATTTTTCTCTTTGATCTCGAAAATATGAGAATACACTCCCGTGATGGTGACGGGGACGTTACGGAACTCCTGATCCCGCAATTGTTTGGAACGGATGTTGACGTGAATATTCGGATGGTGCTTATAAAGATAAATGATATAGTCCTTAATGATTTCTGCCTGATTCATTTGTACTTTCCTTTTCGGCAATGCTCTGCCACAAGATCTCCCAAAAAAACAAAAAACGTGTAACGCCAACCGGACTTACGCGGTTTCGACGCTACACGTTGTTCTGTTTTTATTCTACTTCAAGAAAGCCGATTACAGGCCATGCGCATTTTGCACAAAAATCACCGCCAGAAAAGCACTTGTGATCTTTCTCATATATACCTATACCCTTACACGACCTAAGGAGATTTTACCACACTCACTCTGCCCAGGCGATTCTGCAGGACGTGATCTCATTTCCGTCTCTTACGATCCTGAAAAGATCTCCGTCTTCGGTCGCCATTTTCTCGATGTCCAGCTTCTCTCCCGCGAAAGACTGTCCGCCGTAGTGGATCTCCAGTTTTAGAGGATCGTGGGTCTTGAAATGTTCGATATCATAGGTGTTCAGCATAAAACGCACATATTCGATATTGTTCGTGTGATAGCAGTAATCGAGGCTCGTGGAGCGGACCACGATCGAGTCCACAGGCTCGGTCCCCGTCTTCGGAAATCTCGTGAACTCCGGGCCTTCCTCCTCCGAAGGATGCGCCATGTCCGGCGTAAATCCTACCGTCTCGGCTTTCCGGATCCTGCCGCCTTCAAGATCGATTGCCGCAAGTTCGGTTCTGGCATGAAGGAATTTCTCTCCTTCTTTGCCCTCCACGATCGTATCAAGGACCAGCTTCACCGCAGAAAACTTCGATATAAAACACCTTACGGAAAACGCCTCTCGCCATACCGGCCGGCGGTAAAACAGGAAACTGTTCTTGGCAATGAGCCACATCGCCTTATACTTTTCCATCGCCACGATCCCATCGATGCCGAGATCGCCCATCAGCTCCGTAACGGCATTCTCCACGATCTCATCCGCCGCCAGGATCGAAAGCTTCAGTTTACTGTCACACATACTTCCCGTGACATAGGAATTCTTCTCATAAATCATGCTTCGTTTCTAATCTCCTTACTAGCCGTTTCTGAAGGATCGCTCCTTCGAAACAGGCAAGGATAAGTATAGCACTACCCGACAGGATCAGGAGTCCTCCTTCTTTTCCTTCTTCCCGGACGGCGGATCGCCCTTTGGCTTTTCTCCGGAAGGCGGAGCTTCATGTTTTCCGCCTTCCGGTCCGCCCTTACTTCTGTCAGAAGAAGATTCTGTCACCAGTGTGATCGCCTCACCTGTTGATGCTGTTCCTTCGCTATACGCTACACCGTTTACATAGAGAGTATGGCCATTCAGATCGATGGCATCCGCATCACAGGTAAGCGAGGTAACATAGGAATCGCCGCTGAGGATCCACTTCGATCCGGACTCGATCTCAACATATACTTTTCCCTCGTTATCCGGGTTGATCGCGCCCTGATAATTTGAACCGGATGTAAGATACATATTCACTGCCGAGACACTGTCCACCAGGATGTCTCCATCCTGTTTCTGGTTCTTAAGAATGAGATTGACCTTTCCGCCGTTGGATCCTTCCGAACCCCAGCCAGCCGCGGCCGCACGGAGGAAGACTCCTTCGCTGTCCTGATTGGTGATCTCTACATTCTCAAGCGTGATCGTTGCGACCGTATTATTAACGAAGATAATATCCCCGTTTTTATTCACCAGCGATCCGTCTTTCATGGAGAAAGAAGCTTCGCCTTCTTTGGCATCACCGGACATGGACTGGTAGATCATGACGGCCTGATACCACGATGATTTATCACTGTTCTTGGAATTGTTATCCGCCACCAAAGTGACGTTATTCAGTGTTACGGAATTTCTTCCTTCTACTACTACGCCCTGGGAAGAAGTGGACTCCATCTTCGCATCATTGACCGTAATATCTGCCGTCGAGTAGATGACCGGAGATCCTTTTCCGTCCGTCGTATAAGAGCCGCCGGTAACGGTTACGGTTCCGCCTCCACGGTCCGACCGGATCGCCGCGGAAGAATTTCCCGTAGTATGGATCGTAAGGTCCTCGGCATTCATCGTGCCGCCTCCGGTCGTCATCAGTCCGCCGGAACAATTCCC
>DBYF01000045.1:3655-4282 GCA_002310155.1 Mageeibacillus sp. UBA1193
GGATATTTACTGTCGTTCCTTCACCATAAGAGAACACCGCGTTAGCATGTTTTCCATCCGTATCAACTACGATATCCGACAGATCAAGGGTCGCTCCGTTCGTGGCAAAAATCGCGGAATTGTCGCCATAGAAATCCGCCTCGTCGCCTTCCTCCGAATCGCCGGTTTTGGTGACGCGGACGTTGGAATAAGAAGCAGTTTCACCATCTGCCTCGATGGCATGTTCACCATCTCCGCTATTGGAGATCTCTTCATTTGTGGTAAGACTGCCGGTGCTTTTCGGTGCGGAAGATTCAGACTCTGCATCTTCACTCTCACTTCCGTCCGGCTCGGTTTCCGATGCCGATGTAGAGGCGGTTGTATCTGCATTCTTTTCGTCCCGGTCCGAGCAGGCCGTCATGGAAATCATCATTGTCGCGGTCAGCAAAAGGGACAATGTATTTAAGTGTTTTCGGTTAAGCATATTCGTCGTCTCCCTTCTGGTTTATGACACCAGTATAGAAGGCGAACCTTAAACTAACTTCAAACCGTCTTCACTACCAGATTCCCTCTTCCCGGGATCGTGACATTGCCGTTGATCGTCTCGCCGGTGACCAGATCGATCCCGTTCAATCCCGAAAGAGTTAC
>DBYF01000019.1:0-924 GCA_002310155.1 Mageeibacillus sp. UBA1193
AAGACGTAGAAGGCGTCTCTTCCTTCACGTGTGATGTGCTTTCGGATCTCTACCGTAAAGTTTTCAAATCTGTGGTTCAGTTCGACGTTGATGATCTTCAGGCCTTCCTGTTCCTCAAGGAGCGGCTCGTGCGTCGCAAAGCGGAAATAGATAAGGTTTCTGCCATCCTCGATCGCCTGTTTCACATACGGCTTCATGAAGAGCTTGAACTGCTCGAGGTTATCCACACGCCACACGACGTTGTCGCCCAGACGTATGTTGTCGAAGTTCGTATCCATCTCCGGTATGCCCGAGAGTACCCTATCAAATGCTGCCATGGAAAACTCCTTTCCTGACGGATTGCCGTTTTATCGCAAAACAAAAAAGGCAAAAGCTCCAAATCTGGCGCCTTTGCCTTTTCTTTATTCTACAACGAGACTTACAGGTTTTCCAGTGCTTTTTCCTCGGCAGGAAGATCCAGCACCCGGTAGACCTTTTTCTTCAGACGGGTAATGCTGATAAGCATCCCGAGTGTGCCTACAATGAAGAACAGAAGTCCGATTCCCGATCCGCTTTCCGATCCGAAAAGCACAGAAAGGGGCTTCTGAATCGTGGACTCCGTCTTCATGAAGGGCTCGAACACATAGTCGGCCAGGATACCTCCGAGGAACAGTCCCAGAGGATTCGTGCAGTTCTTGAGAGTGTCCTGCGCTGCGAAAACTCTGCCCTGCATGGTGATCGGGACCTTTTCGCGCATGAGCGTGTTCAGATGGATGTTCATGATCGCCGCCACCGCATAGGTGCCGAACTGGGCGATGCACCAGATGGCCGGGATCTCCGTCACACTTAAAAACAGATCACCGGAGAGGATGATGGCACAGGTGATAAAGATCAGCCGTGTCTTTCTTCTCGCCGGTTTTCGGAACATCATCAGCATACTTCCCA
>DBYF01000019.1:981-2819 GCA_002310155.1 Mageeibacillus sp. UBA1193
GGCGCCAGCATGCCGTCATTTCCCAGCTTGGCAAAGAGATTCACGACCGCGATAAACAGCGTCAGATGAAGAAGTGCCTTACTGTCTTTCAGGAAGCGGATACCTTCCTGACTGCTTTTCCAGAAAGACTCCTGTTCCTTCTTCTCCTCCAGCGGTGTTTTGGGGATACGGATAAAAAGAAGAAGTGTCAGAAAGGCCACGGCAAAGCTTGTAAGATCGATGATCAGGACTATCCTCAGCCCACCAAAGACCAGAAGGATACTTCCGAGTGCCGGGGCCAGGATCGCGATAACAGATCCGGAGATGCCGGAAAGCGCGCCGACCCGGGCATAGTGCTTCTTCGGCACGAGAAGAGAAGTCGCGACATAGGAGGCCGAAACCTGGAAGGAATTCATGAAACTTAAGATGATATTGATCACATAGAGATGCCATACTTCAAGCACGGCACCCGAATAGAGAAGCAGGACCGCCAGTGATCCACCTGCGGCGATCAGGTCCGTGATCAGCATGATGCGCTTCTTGTCTTTCCGGTCCACAAATGTGCCCGCCAGAAAGCGGAAAAGGATCGTCGGAAGGAACGTGCACATGGTTAACATAGTTACACTTGACGCAGTTCCGGACCTTTCGTAGACCCAGATAATGAGCGCATAGTCCGTCATGGCTGTACCCAGTTCGGACACAGTCTGTGAGGACCAAAGAAGCAGGAAGCTTCGAAGTTCTTTGATAATAGATAGTTTTCTCATGGCTTTACTCCTAGAAAATAGATTTGTTTTCTAAGCAGCGTAAAGCCTGACCGGACGATCCCGATTTACTTGCTCCGTGAAGGTGTCGTCCTGATCAGACCTTGCGCGGAGCCATAACATCTGCGGCTAAAGAAATGCCTCTATCTGTGTGTACCATAAGATGCACCTCGCTTTTTTCTTCATTGTAGCATCGAATCAAATTGCGAAATAGGTACCGGTGGTTTACACGGTGATCTCTATATGGTTTCCTTCGATGCCGACGATGCAGGACTCGTAGTATCCGTCTCCGGTCGTTCTCGGCCCGCGGAGTGTTTCGTATCCGTCTTCCCGAAGGATCTTCGTCAGTTCATCGACACGCTCTTTACTTCCCACGGAAAAAGCGATGTGCTCGAATCCGGTACGCTCCTGTTCCTTCGAAGGATCCAGAACGCCCGGCTTACTCATGACTTCGAGACGGGCTCCGTTTCCAAAGGTAATGAAGTAAGATCGGAAACCGGTAGTCTTGTTGTGGTAACCGGAATTCGAAACTCCTCCGAGATACTTCACGAAGAAGTCTCTTCCCTTCTCAACATCATTTACAAATAGCGCCACATGCTCGATAAAGCAATCCGTCGTGCAAAGAGATTCGATCGTCTTCTCATAATCCGATTCGATGAGCGTGACCGTCTCTCCGGCCTTCTTAAAACCTTCGATAAAGTCGTGATTACACTCCTTGAGCCATTCCTTCGTGCAGTCTGAATCGTCCATGCGATCCTCGACGTCGGACGCATGGGAAGTGATGGCATCGAAGTTCTCATCGATGTACGCATCACTCAAAGCCAGGCAGATGAAGCGGATCTCCGAAAGATACTCCTCATCGAGATCCTTCCGCCAGTCGAACGGGACATAGCAGCCCTCGACAATCATGTTCTGCTTATTCTCGATCGCTGTCTTGATCATCTCCCTGACGATCGGCCAGAGATATCCTGTCAGCTTATCGTCATCCATCGGAGTAAGTTCCGTGTTGCCACTTCGGATCAGGCCCATCTTCAGGTGGTCGACTGAAAGATATGTGTACTTATATTTCTCCAGCATCCGCTGCGCGAGGACTGTTTT
>DBYF01000006.1:0-7105 GCA_002310155.1 Mageeibacillus sp. UBA1193
CGTCCGATCGTCGTCAGGACACTCTCGTAATATGCGGAACGGTTATTCACGATCAGCAGCATGCATACCAGGAACAGAAGTGCCATAAGTCCCGCATAGGTGACCGCGAGATAGATCTCACCTTCCATAGCTGCGACAAGGAAACCGCAGGTCCATCCGCCTACCGGAAGGAGATGCAGGTGCGGCTCATTGAAATAAGAGATCGTATCTTTAAACGGAGCGCCGCTTTTCCAGAGGGCGAAAACAAGTCCCAGAATGATCGTGACGCTGAACAGATAAAGGGATATGCGGATCACATGACGGAGGACCGCGGAAGCGGATGCTGCCGAGTAGACCGCCATGGCTGTTACGGAAAGGCAGATGGAGAACATGATCCACGCGCCCATCAGAATAAGAAGATCCTTAGCGCCAAGTCCGAAATAGAACCTCAGGTTAGTAAGCTGCATAAGAAGGATCAGTGTCGCCAGGACACTGGTCAGACATCTCTTGAAAAGTCCATAGAACATGACTCTCTCCGCCCGCACCGGAGAGACGAACAGGTGATCGATATCCGCCGGGGTAAAGAAAGAATGCCCGTGATTCAGACCGATTCCGAGTCCGATAAAAGAAAGGACGATAAAAACAACTGCAGCACAGCCCTTATAGGTCTCTGCCGCGTTATCCAGCACACCGCTCTCACCGATGTGGTTGATCTCCTGATAGATATAAAGTGCGAAATAAGCCACGACGACCAGTACCCCGATCCAGAACTGCGGGTGCTTGATCTTCTCGCGGAGAGTATTTCTCCACTGCTTGAATATCAGATACATACAAGCGTTCATGGCATCTTCACTTCTTCTTTTTCTTATTGCTCTTCTTTTTCTTAGTGGTCTTCGGACGGCTTACCGGCTTGGAATTAGCAGCAGGCTTCTTCTGGGCAGGAGCCGCTGCCGGCACACTCGGATGGAACTCTTCCTCATGGACCCACGGCGAGTCATAAGACTCGGTCTCGGCGAAGAAGATCCTCTCCAGAGATTCTGCCCACATACCGACCATCTCTTCTTTTCTATGGCAGGAGATGACCTTGCCCTTACGCATGATGTAGGCCTTGTTCCAGATACCCTCAACTGTGGAGATCATGTGGGTAGAGATCAGGACCGCCACTCCTTCTTCCGCCAGTTCCTGTACCAGCTGGCGGAGCTCCTTGATCGCGTGCGGGTCGAGCCCCAGCATCGGCTCATCCAGCAGGAGGAGCTTCGGGCGCGGAAGAAGCGCACAGATAATGGATACCTTCTGCTGCATACCCTTGGACAGGTCCTTACAGAGTGTATCCACAACTTCCGTCAGGCGGAAACGGTCCACCAGTTCGGCAGCATATTTTCTCGATTTCTCGCGGTCGAGCTTGTACGCGCGGACCACGAACTCGAACTGTTCTCTTACGGTGAGCATATCGTAAAGGCAGGGGAATTCCGGAACATATCCCATGATCTTCCTGGCCTTCTCGGAGTTTGCCGGGAATCCGCCGATCTTGACGGAACCCTCGAATTGCAGAAGCCCCAGGATGCTCTTGATCGCGGTGGATTTACCCGCTCCGTTAGGTCCGAGGAGAATACCGATCTCCCCTGCATCCAGAGAAAGATTTACATTCTCATTGGCGATCTTCTTGCCGAATTTCTTCGTCAGTCCCTTGACTCGAAGCATGGTTTCCTCCTGATGGCTCTGCTCATAAATAGACAAAAACAGTCTATCATTTTTTGTTGTGATTTACTATTCCCTATCTGATGGATAATATATAATTAGTGCAAACAGGAGGAAGCGATGACCAGGACCGCCGCAAGCGAACAGAATACCGCCTATCACGTCAGGCTCCAGCCGGAAGAGAAGAAAGTCCGGCTGAAACTCGACGAAGCCTGGCACTACCGTGATCTGGTCCGTCTCCTTACGAAAAGAACTTTCACCGTTACGTATCAGCAGACTGTTCTGGGTCCCCTATGGATCCTCATCAATCCTGTCCTGGCCAGCTTGATCTACATGTTCGTATTCGGACATATCGCGGATGTCGGCACCGCCGGTATCCCCCAGATCCTCTTCTATTTCGTATCCTCGGCTGTCTGGGAGCTTTTCTCTTTCAGCCTCACCAGAAACTCCCAGACTTTCGTCTCCAATGCCTATCTTTTCAGCAAAGTATACTTCCCCAGGATCTGTGTCCCGATCTCCAACATGATCGTAAGCATCCTGAAATTCCTGATCCAGCTTCTCATCGTCGCCGTGCTTCTGGTCATCTTCGTCGTAAGAGGCGATGTGCAGCCGATGTGGGCGCTTTATCCGCTCCTTCCGCTTCTGTTCCTTCAGATGGCAGTTTTCGGAATGAGCGTCGGTGTACTGATCTCAAGTGTGACTACGAAGTACAGAGACCTTCTGGCCGTAGTCAATGTCCTCGTTAATCTCTGGATGTACGGTTCCGCCGTAGTTTACCCGATCCAGAGCATCCCGGACGGCATCATGAAGATCCTGGTCAAGATCAACCCCGTTAGTGAGATGATGGAGTTGATCCGCATGATCCTTCTGGGCGAGGGAGAGTTCGACCTTCTTTACTATCTGGTCGGACTTGCCATCACGGTCCTGATGTTCTTCTTCAGCATCGTGATCTTCAATCGGGTAGAAAGGACGTTTGCGGATACAGTATGAGTTCGGACGGCATTAAAAACGGAAACTCCGAAAGAGAAGTCATGATCCGTGTCTCGGGTCTGAAGAAGAAGTACCATCTCGGTAAGATCGGTGCCCGTACGCTGCAGGGTGCGATCAAGGAATGGCGTGGCGGCAGCAAGAAAGGCTCGAAGTCCTCGGCCTCCGCAAACAGCCGCAACAAAGAATTCTACGCACTTAACGGTATAGACCTGACCGTTTATAAAGGAGAGACGCTCGGTATCCTCGGCAAGAACGGCGCCGGCAAAAGCACTCTCCTGAAGATCCTCTGCCGTATCACTGCACCGACCGAGGGAACCGTCGACCTCTATGGTCACATCACCTCGATGCTCGAAGTCGGTACCGGTTTCCACGGAGAGATGACCGGACGTGAGAACATCTACCTCAACGGCACGATCCTGGGCATGACGAAGTCGGAGATCGACGAGAAGATCGACGACATCATCGCGTTTTCCGGTCTCGAAGAATTCATCGACACACCGGTAAAAAGATATTCCAGCGGCATGTTCGTCAAGCTCGGATTCTCCGTTGCTTACCATCTCGACAGTGAGATCGTCATCATGGACGAAGTCCTCGCGGTCGGCGATGTCGAGTTCCAGAAAAAGTGCATCAACTGCCTGCTCGAAGCAGCCAACAACGATACCCGTACCGTGCTCTATGTCAGCCATAACATGAATACGATCCGCCAGCTCTGCAGGCGCTGCATCGTGCTCGACAAGGGAGAGATCATTTTTGAAGGTGACGTCGATCAGGCGATCTCCGTCTATCTCGGCACTGAAGCTGTGATGCCGACCGAGATCGAGTATGGCCCGGAGCACCGTTCGAAGGAATACCAGAGGCTGCGTTCCAGAGATATATTCTCCCTGGACAAGTTCCGTCTCCTCAACCGCCCCGAACCTGTCTTCCCGACCTCCGGATCTGCCGAGATCGAGCTGACATATACCGCGGCCAAGGACATCAAGGGCGTAGGGTTCCGTTTCCAGCTGTGGTATCAGGACGGAACCAAGATCGCCTCTTCCCTTCCGGGAAATCTCGTGGACGTCCGCGAAGGTTCACATAAAGTGAAGCTCACGCTTCCTCTTTCACATCTGACATACGGCCGCTACAGCGCGGATATCGTAGTGTACCAGCTGGATGCCGGCGGCATCGAGCGCAAGATGGATGCAGTCTCTCCGGGATTTACTTTCCAGGTCGAGTCAGCCCATGACAAGGACGATTATTCCAAGTGGGATCACCAGAAGATGGGCGCGATCCGCCTTACGGACAACATGGTCGAAGAGCTTCCTGAAGAGTGACCGATTCATAATCGCTCATTCGGCTTATTCTTTTCCTGCAATCTATGAGAAAATATTGATTTTCATTTCCCTCTAGTATTAAATAAGGATATGATTTTCATTTGAGAAGCACCCCTCGGAGAAAGTGGAGCAAACATTCCCGGCAAGTGCTTTTCGAAAGGACGGGAAAGTATGTTTAAGATCGTAGCCAAAAGGCAGCTCAACGAAGCCGTCACCCTCATGGATATCGAAGCCCCGTACATCGCGAAGAAAGCGAAAGCCGGGCAGTTCATCATCTTCCGCATCGACGAATATGGCGAACGTATTCCGCTGACGATTGCCGATACGGATCCGGAGAAGGGCACGGTCACCATTATTTTCCAGGCCGTCGGTACTTCTACAAAAGCACTTGCCCAGTTAAACGAAGGCGATTCGATCTCTGACTTTGTCGGACCTCTTGGCAACGCGACCGAGATCGACGGATATAAGAACGTCTGTGTCGTCGGTGGCGGCGTAGGCTGCGCGATCGCTTATCCGTCGGCGAAAGCACTGCACAACGCGGGCGCCCACGTCGACATGATCGCCGGTTTCAGGAATAAAGACATCGTCATCCTCGAGGACGAGATGAGAGCAGTAAGCGATAACCTTTACGTCACCACAGATGACGGATCCTACGGAGAGAAGGGCTTCGTTACCAATAAGCTCCAGTCCCTGATCGATGCCGGAAATAAGTACGACCTGGTCATCGCGATCGGACCGATCCCGATGATGAAGTTCTTAGCCGAGGTCACCCGCCCGTACGGCATCAAGACGCTTGTCAGCTTGAACCCCATCATGATCGATGGAACCGGAATGTGCGGCGGCTGCCGTGTTACCGTCGGCGGCAAGATCCGTTTCGCATGTGTCGATGGTCCGGACTTTGACGGACACGAGGTCGACTTCGACGAACTCATGAAGAGAAATTCCTACTATAAAGCCCAGGAGCGTGAGAGTGCGAGCCACGAGTGCCGCATGCTCGCTGCCGGCGATGCTGCGAAGGAGGCACAGAAGAATGGCTAATCTTTCCCTTACTAAAGTACCGATGCCGGAGCAGGATCCGAATGTACGTAACCGCAACTTCAGCGAAGTCGCTCTGGGCTACACCGAAGAAATGGCAAAAGAAGAGGCAACAAGATGCCTCAACTGTAAGAACCGTCCCTGCGTCAGCGGCTGTCCCGTTAACGTCCGTATCCCGGACTTTATTGCTCAGGTCGCTGAGGGCAATTTTGAAGAAGCATATAAGATCATCACATCGACCAACTGTCTGCCGGCCGTCTGCGGACGTGTCTGCACACAGGAGACACAGTGCGAGAGCAAGTGCGTACGCGGCATGAAGGGCGAGAGCGTCGGCATCGGCCGTCTCGAGCGTTTCGTCGCGGACTACCACATGGCTCACGTTTCCGAGACGCTTCCCGCCATCGAGAAGAACGGCCATAAGGTCGCGGTCATCGGCTCCGGCCCGTCCGGCCTCACCTGCGCAGGCGACCTGGCAAGACTCGGCTATGAGGTCACGATCTTCGAAGCATTCCATAAGGCCGGCGGCGTTCTGGTCTATGGTATTCCGGAGTTCCGTCTCCCGAAGGCGATCGTTCAGAAGGAAGTGGATAACCTGCAGGCCATGGGCGTAGAAGTCAGAACGAACTTCGTTATCGGTAAGACCCTGACGATCGACGAACTTTTCGAAGAAGGCTACGAAGCGATCTTCATCGGTTCGGGCGCAGGCCTCCCCTCCTTTATGGGAATCGAAGGCGAGTCTCTCGTCGGTGTATATTCCGCGAACGAATACCTGACACGTGTCAACCTCATGAAGGCTTACCTCGACGATTATGACACGCCGATCAGAAAGAGCCGGGCTGTCGCTGTTGTCGGCGGCGGCAATGTTGCCATGGACGCTGCCCGTACCGCGAAACGTCTGGGCGCGGAGCATGTCTATATCGTCTACCGCCGTTCCGAGGAAGAAATGCCGGCACGTGCGGAAGAAGTTCATCACGCGAAAGAAGAAGGCATCGAGTTCATGTGCCTGAATAATCCGACACGTATCCTGGGTGGTGAGAGCGGCGAAGTCCGTGCCATCGAGGTCATCTCCATGGAGCTCGGCGAGCCGGATGCCAGCGGCAGAAGAAGACCTGTCGCGATCGCCGGATCTGAGCACGAGATCGAAGTCGATACCGTCATCATGTCCATCGGTACATCTCCGAACCCGCTGATCAGATCTACGACGGAGGGTCTCGATGCCAACCAGAGAGGATGCCTCGTTGCTGACGAGACGATGGCCACTTCCCGTCCGGGTGTTTTTGCCGGCGGAGATGCCGTCACCGGCGCTGCGACTGTAATCCTCGCCATGGGTGCAGGTAAGACTGCTGCCGTTTCCATCGATAAATTCATCAAGGAGAAGAACGCTTGAAGATCGTAATTCTTGACGGATATACCACGAACCCCGGAGACATCTCCTGGGCTCCTTTTGAAGCGCTCGGCGAGCTGGTGACCTATGACTACACCGCCCCCGATGAGATCTTCGAAAGACTTCATGGCGTATCCATCTGTCTCACTAACAAAACCTGTTTCCCGAAGGAAGTCCTGGAGAAGCTCCCGGACCTCCGCTACATCGGATGCCTGTCGACGGGCTTTAACGTCGTCGATGTCGAGTACGCGCATGAGCACGGCATCACCGTAACGAACATTCCCGAATACGCGACGTTTGCTACCGCGCAGATGACCATCGCACTCCTTCTGGAGATCGCGGGAAAAGTCGGTCATCACAGTGAACTGGTCCATGAGGGAGTCTGGTCGAAGAACCGTGACTTCTGTTTCTGGGACGGGACCCTCACAGAGCTGTGGGGCAAGACATTAGGTCTTTTCGGATTCGGAAAGATCGCGTCCCGCGTGAGCCGCATCGCCACAGAGCTTGGCATGAGAGTTCTCGCCTGCCGACGTTCTGAAGTCACAGAAGAGATGAAGAACAAAGATCCGCAGGTCACATTCGTAGACGCGGAGACGCTCTGGAAAGAGTCGGACATCCTCTCCTTCCACTGCCCGCTTACCGCGGATACCACAGGACTCGTAAATGCGGAGACGATCGCGAAGATGAAGGACGGTGTCATCCTCAT
>DBYF01000006.1:7142-10512 GCA_002310155.1 Mageeibacillus sp. UBA1193
CGGTAAAGTAGCCGCGCTCGGTGCCGACGTCGTAAGTGTCGAGCCGATCCGGGAGAGCAATCCTCTTCTGTCCGCGCCGAATACATACCTGACTCCGCATATCGCCTGGGCACCGAAAGAGACGAGACTCCGACTGATCGATGTTGCCTCCTCCAACCTTCAGGCCTACATGAGTGGAGCTCCGGTCAACGTCGTTTCCTGACCTCACCGGAAGGCTCTATCCCTCCCTGTTTGGCAGAACTCCTTGATTGTGGTATGCTTATGGACGTTTGTGAAGAAATATACGGCAGAATTCCTTCTGCCGAAATAATAGGAGCAGAAACAAATGAGTAAGATCTTTTATATGTTTCTCATATCGATGATCCCTGTCATAGAACTCCGTGGCAGTATCCCGTATGCTGCCGCTGTCGGTATTCCGTGGCACATTGCACTGCCGCTGGCAATTGTCGGCAACCTGCTTCCTGTCCCCTTTATTCTCCTGTTCGTAAGAAAAGTCTTCGACTGGATGAGAAAGTATCCGAAGCTCAAGAAGATCGTTGATTTCTGCGAGAACAAATTCGCAAAGAAGGCAGAGAAAGCCGGGAACGTCGCTTTCTGGACACTCGTCGGATTCATCGCCATCCCGCTTCCCGGAACCGGCGCATGGACAGGATCCGGTATCGCCGCGATCTGTGAAGTCCCGATCAAGAAGGCGATCCTGGCTGCAATCATCGGTGTATGCATCGCCGCTGTCGTCGTCACACTGATCGCCTATGGCGCACTCGCGGGCTTAAGCTTCCTGATCTGATCCCCGCCTAAAACAAACAACAAAAAGGACCGGCAGAACCGGTCCTTTCTTTTTTTCTCATTTTGAAAAGCACTTATGCTTCTACCTTCGGCAGAGTAGATCCGCCATACGGCATAAGTACGATCTTCGCGTCCGGACCCTTCTCCGCGATCGCTGCGTCGATGGCTGTCTGGATATCGGAGTATGGCTCGAGGAATACCTTCTTTACGAAGTCGTGCTCGAGATCAGATACGAAGAAGATACGTGCGCGCTCGAGGACCATCGCGATCGCTGCCGCCTTATGTCCGCCGAGGACGAAGTCCGTCTTGATGTGGGTGATCATGTCGGAGCTCTTCTCATGTCCTGTCAGCCACTGCTCGAAGTGATGCTCGCCGAGGCCTTCCTTACAGGATGCGATCCAGACGATGATACCGCCGTCCTTGACCGCGTGCTTCGCGTTGTCCAGTGCTTTCTGCGCCTGATACATATTGATGTCTTTCGGGAAACCGCCCGCGGAAACGACGACGATGTCAGCCTGCTCCGGGATAGATACCTTGTAGAAAGAATCGAGGAATTTGCATCCTTCTCTGTGTGCGAGGATCGGGTCACCGGCGAAGCTTCGGATGATCTCTTTCTTCGCGTCGAGAACGACGTTGACGATGTAATCTACGCCAAGGATCTTACCGGATTCTTCGATGTCCTCACGGACCGGGTTGCCTTCGAGGCGGCCTGCACAGGCGGTCGGCTCGACCATCGCGCTGTGGTTGTGCTGGATGGCATCCCAGGTGGAAACACCCGGCATGATGGCCTTATAGCCTCCGGAATATCCGGCGAAATAGTGATACTCGATATTACCGAGGCAGATGCGGCGGTCCGCTTCGACTACCGGACGGAAAATGTCGACCGGTGTGCCTCTGGAAGTTGTTCCTACATGAACGGCGTCGTGGATGTCGGAGTCGATACAGCGGACACGGTCATATACCGCGTCGCCGACCATATAGCGCATACGCTCTTCAGTATGTCCGCCATGGGAGCCGAGGGCGAAAACGATCGTGATATCGGAGTCCTTGATGCCTGCTGCGGAAAGCTCATCGAGCACTGCCGGGAGCACCTTGTAGCTCGGGATCGGGCGTGTGATATCTGATGTGATGATAGCGACAGTCTCGCCAGCCTTTACGACTTCGCGAAGCGGCGGAAGACCGATCGGCTCACGCATGGAGCGGTAAACTTCTTCACTGCCGGTAAGGCCGATCTCCGCCTCATTCGGCGTAAGAACAGCCATGACCTGGTTGTCCGGTACCTGTACCGGTATCTTCTCTTTTCCAAAACCTAATGCGATCTCCATGGGGACCTCCCTGCGCACCTAATATATTTGATTCGTTCTTATGTAGTCGACTCTTCTTCCGGCGAGAGCTGCAGACCGGGGTTCCGGCTCGACAGCGCACGCGCGGTCTTCGATCGTGTCAGGCACTTCTTCACGCAGATATCCATCAGGATCGCGCCGAGCGGGGCCGTGATGAGGATGGACAGAACTGCGGTCGTTAAGACGATATTACCACAAGCCAGGCCGGCTGCGAGAGGAATCGCACCGACGGCGGCCTGAACAGTTGCTTTCGGGAAGTATGCAACGTCACAGTAGAGGATCTCCTTGAACTTGAGTCCGGATCCGAGAAGGCTGAAGATAACACCGACCGAACGGAAAACAAGTGCACCCAGGATCAGGACGACAGATCCGAGACCTGCGGAGAGCAATGCTTTGATCTCAACGGCAGAGCCGAGCATGATGAACAGCAGGAGCTCCGCGCCGACCCAGATCTTCGCGATCTTGGCGGACAGACGGTTCGCTACCGCACGGCGGCGGTTGAGGATCGCACCTCCGAGTGCCATAACGGCAAGAAGTCCGGAGAACGGAACATATTCGGAGATATAGCTCTCACATCCGACAAAGAGGAAGGACAGACCGAACAGCAGCAGGATCTTGACCGTATCACGGAGATGGACATGCTTGAAGATCTCCGCCATAACGATACCTACACCGATACCGACAGCAAGACCAGTAACAATCGAGATCGGGATCGAAACGATCGTCCACGCGGACATGCCCTCGCCTTTGCTCATACCGATAAACGCGGTAAAGAGAACGATCGCATAGATATCATCTGCAGATGCACCGGCCATGATGAGCTGTGGGATATGCTTGTCTGTACCGTAGCCCTCTTCCATGAGCCACAGCATCTTCGGAACAATGATCGCAGGAGATGCCGCCGCCAGCATCGCGCCGACGATCGCGGAATCAACATGGGACAGACCGAGGCACGGCGGTCCGAGAAGGATCGCGCCCACGATCTCAAAGGACGCCGGGACGAAGCAGAGCATGATCGCCGGACGGCCGATCTTCTTCATGTCGCTGATATCGAGGCTCAGACCTGCACGGAAAAGGATAACGATCAGCGCGATCTCACGAAGTTCGGAAGAGATCGACAGGATCTTCTCGTCGAGCAGATTTAATACAGCAGGTCCCAGAATGATACCTGTGATGATCAAGCCCAGAAGCGACGGTATATGCATTTTCTTAAAAATCCCGCTGATGCAGAAACCCATCAG
>DBYF01000006.1:10689-15657 GCA_002310155.1 Mageeibacillus sp. UBA1193
AAAAGTATCAGGATTTATACATCCGATCGATGAATTTCGGGTTCGCGTCAGAGATCAGCGAAGCGGCCGCTTTGTCCGACAGACGGATCAGGAGCTGCTCGTATTCACACTGCAGCGCGGAGACCTCTGACATGTTGCCGGTATGCCCGTGATTGGCACATGCGCAGGTGTGGCGGCAGCGGAAACGGAGCGCACACTCCTTACAGTCAGAAGGCTCGACTCTCTTCTTCTCCAGAGACTCCAGTTTCTCCTCGTCCGTACCTTCTTCGACGGATCCATAGCTGAACCCGTCTCTTCCGATAAAGTGGCTGCACGGATAGTATCTGCCGTCGGTATCGACCATCGTCTTATGGCATCCGAAATGACAGGACTTTCTGTCCTGATCCCTGTTGAGGATATAGTTCCTGATCTTGTTATCAAAGGGGATGAAACGGAAGGACTCATCACCACGGTTCCACTCCTCGTAATATTCCTCGACCTTTTCGAGTTCCTTCTCGAGAGCCGAGAACTTCTCTTCGTTCCACAGCACTCTTTCACCATGCGCCAGGACCATACTGACCTCGCGTACTCCCGCGTCGTGGAAGAACTTGAGGGAACCGGATACGCGGTCCGCGTAATCCGGATGGACAGTCATCATGATGATCGTTCCGGGGGTTGCCTTAAGAAGCATCTGAAGTTTCTTATCGACGGTCTCTTTCGTCGGATGACCGCCGCGGTCAACTCGTACCGGATCCTGTGCCAGACCGTCATGGGACAGTGCCAGGATGATACGGTTCTTCTTTGCGAAAGCGATGAACTCTTCATCGAGAAGAGTTCCGTTCGTCGTGATCTCATAGGCATACTTAACGCCCGGGATCGCTTTCAGTTTCGCGCTGGCATACTCTACCAGTTGCTCGATCTTTTCTCTCTGAAGAAGAGGTTCTCCGCCATAAAAAGAGATCTGTGCACTCGCCTTCGGATCCTCTTCCGAAGCTTTCTTCTGCGCCTCGATATCTGCTCTCACACCATTGACGAAGATATCGATCGCCTTGAGTGCTGTCTCCTCCGGCATGACCACGTCTTCGTGTTTCTGAAGACAATACTTACAATCAAAATTACACTGGTGAGTCATCACCAGTGTCATCTTGTGTGCCAGAGTATTCGTTTTTGCGGAGCAGGTACTCATATCATCTTACCTTTCGTTTCGGATCCGTCAGACTTCTTCCGTAGAAACGGCTACGTCGCCGGACATCTCCCAGTCTGTCGTTTCCGAAGGAGCACCGACCACAAGCGCGCCATCGATCGAAACTTCGACGGTCTCGCCGCCCTGGATATCCAGGCGATCAACTGTTGTCTCTACAGTATCATCCCCGCCGAGTTCAATGTCCTCTGTCGGATCAGGCTGTGCCACTCCATCGAGTTCCCATGGTGTGGTCTCTACATCGGTCTCACCCATGAGCTGGTAGGTTTCTTCCGTCTCATCGATATGTTTTCCCAGGAAGCTGCCGGCCTTTCTCTTTACGTTTTCTTCACCGCATCCTGCTGCCAGTGCCATTGCCGCGGTCAGTGCGGTCACGGCTGCAATCTTAGAGATCGGATGCTTCGGACCGCCTACCTTCAGCTGTTCCAGCGTCGGATATGTGGGAGCATTTATATTTTTCACAGGATTCTTTTTCATGGTTCTAGTCTCCTTTGCTTTTCTCTCTCTTGCAAATAAGACGACGCTGTTTCTCTTTCTGTTGCATTTTATATAGACTAATTTAGCAGGAACATTTATCGAAAATATGAACCTGTGATCACAGGGCTATTAATCATCTCCGAACTTGAACTGTACGGTCACGCCCGATCCGATCAGCGCCGCCCACACGAAGAACGAGACCCATCCGTTATGAAGGCCCTGGTCCACGACCGTTTCCAGGAAAGACGGCAGGCTCTTCCAGCCGTAGAGCATCCCCATGGTTCCGAGGAATACATCTCTAAGGATATCCGCGCCGATGACCGCTGTAGCGATCTTGATCGCCGGCGCCTGTATCGCACAGATGATGAGTCCGACGATCACCGCGATCACGAGCGCGATCAGACAGATCGCGAGAAGCTTCTGTCCGTCAGAACTTCCCGGGATCACGGACATAAAGGAATTCATCTGGGAGTCCGAGATCAGGTTCTGGGCCGTATCCGATCCGTCCGTCAGTTTCGCGACCTTGTCCGGCGAGAGCGAGACGACCAGTTTCAGGTTGTTCTGTGTCTTGATGATATAAAGCAGGAAGATCTTCACGATGGAATACCAGGTGAAGAATACCGTGATGAAGAACAGTGCTTTTTTATATAGGGCATACGAGAGCGCCGCCAGAAGAAGACCGAGAATGATCGGGAAGAAGAACTCCCAGTTCGAGCGCATCTTCTCCGGAATATTCTCCAGAAGAAAGAGTGAGTCGATCAGGTTCGCGGCCTGAAATCCCATGAAGAATCCCGCCAGTGCCATTGAGAAGCGGAACATCCTGAACCCATAAAAGCACAGAAGGATACCCATCGCCAGGAAGGTCAGAAGTGTTACTGTATCCAGCATATTACAGGGCTCCTTTCGATCTTTTTCATCTGCGGAAAGCACTTGCCGGCCGGGCGGAACTGCCCTTCTCCGAGCGCAGATGTTTACGATTAACATTATACGGAGCGGCCTATGCGCAGATGTAACAAAACCTTTTCATTTGTCGTACATTTTTACATAAAATTGCCTTGCGATTATCCCCTGTCTTTGCGAAAATAGAAACAGTACTTCTATTACTAAAACGGGAGGTTGATTTATGCTTTACGACAATAAGATTTGGGTCGGCGGAACAAGCAACAAGTGCTTCATTGAGCCTTCTAAGGCGAACCGCCATGGTTTGATCGCCGGTGCTACCGGTACAGGTAAATCCGTAACTCTCAAGGTCCTCGCCGAGAGTTTCTCCGATATGGGAGTTCCGGTATTCTTAGCTGACGTGAAGGGCGATATGTCCGGTATCTGCTCGGCAGGTGTCAGCAATGACAACATGGAAGAACGTATTGCGAAGTTCGGTATCGAGAACTTCGAATACAAAGCATATCCGACGACATTCTACGATGTATTCGGACAGATGGGCATTCCGATGCGCACCACGATCTCCGAGCTCGGTCCGATCCTTCTCGGCCGCATGCTTGGCCTCTCCGATGTTCAGCGTGCCGTTATGTCTATGGTATTCCGCATCGCGGATGATCAGGGCCTCCTTCTTATGGACCTCAAGGACCTCCGCCTGCTGCTGACCTATATCGGCGACCACGCGGACGATTATAAGCTCACCTATGGTAACATCTCTTCCGCGACGATCGGCGCGATCCAGAGAAACCTCGCACTCCTCACTGACGAAGGCGCAGAGACATTCTTCGCAGAGCCTGCGTTCGAGATCCTGGATTTCCTGAAGACCGGTCCTGACGGACGCGGCATGATCAACGTCCTGAATGCGACAGAGCTTTTCAATAAGCCTCTTCTCTACTCGACATTCCTGCTGTGGCTCATGAGCGAGCTCTATGAGAATCTGCCGGAAGTCGGCGATCTCGAGAAGCCGAAGATCGTATTCTTCTTCGACGAAGCGCACCTGCTCTTCAATGATGCTCCTGCTTTCCTCATCGAGAAGATCGATCAGATCGTACGTCTCATCCGCTCCAAGGGCGTCGGTGTATACTTCATCTCCCAGAGCCCGAGCGATATCCCGGACAACATCCTGGCACAGCTCCAGAACCGTGTACAGCATGCCCTGCGTGCTTATACTCCTGCTGAGCAGAAGAAGCTGAAGGCAGCAGCTGCTTCCTTCAGAACTAACCCGGGCTTCGATACCGAAGCTGCTCTTTCCGAGCTGGCTGTCGGTGAAGCACTCGTTTCCTTCCTCGACGCGAAGGGCACACCGGGTGTTGTAGAGCGTGCATTTATCCTCCCGCCGCAGAGCTTCATCGGTTCTGCCGGATTTGAGAAGATCCAGGAAGTTACAGACGCGAACCCGCTCTATGAGAAGTACAGAGTCGCTGTTGATCCGGAGTCCGCATATGAGATCCTGATGAAGAAGTATGATCCGAACTTCGGTGCTCCGGCTGCACCTGCTGCTGAAGCTGCTCCGTCTGTTTCACCGTTTGCTGAGACTGCTCCTGCTGCTACCGCTGCTGTTGCAGCTCCTGCAGTTGCTGAAGCGGCTCCGGCTGTCGATCCGAAGGAAGAGGAGAAAGCCCGTCTCGCTGCTGAGAAGCAGGCTGAGAAAGAGCGCGCCGCTGAGATCCGCGAACAGCGTGAAGCTGACCGTCAGGAAGACCGTGAGCGCCGCATCGAGGAGAAAGAGCGTGCTGCAGAGATCCGTGAGCAGCGTGAGCGCGACCGTCAGGAAGACAGAGAGCGCCGCGAAGCTGAGCGTCAGGCCCGCGCGGAAGAAAGAGAGCGCAAGGAAGCCGAGCGTCAGGAAGAAAAGGCAAAGCGTGAGGCTGAGCGTGCGAAGAAGAACAGCCCGGTCACCAAGATGGTCAACTCCGCGACCACCGCTGCCGGCCGTCAGATCGGTTCTTCCCTCATCCGTGGTATCTTCGGAAGCCTGCTGAAGAAGTAATCACATTAAGTAACAAATCAGGGACTGTCCCGGCAAGGATCTTTTCCTCCTCGGGGCAGTCCTTTTCCTTTCCGGAAAAACATGTGTAAGATATCTCCCCGGAAGCTGTTTTATAGGGTGAAAGCAAAAATGCATCGGAGGTGTTCTCTATGAAAAAACTATCGCATTCACTTCGTGTTATCGCCCTTATCGCCTGCGCTTCCCTTCTTTTCGGAACCGCGGCATGTGTAAAGAAACAGCCGAGTCCTTTTAAGGAGAAGTCTACATTCGCAGCCGCCGGCAGCAGTTCCACTGAACGCGAACTCAATATGACCGTCAACGTCGTAAGCGGCAAGAAGATCCACTATGAGATCACCTGCAAGGATTATGATACTTACATGTTCGG
>DBYF01000006.1:15692-16950 GCA_002310155.1 Mageeibacillus sp. UBA1193
CTGATCACATGTTTACGATGGAAGGGTATATCCGCAATAACGAATTCATCTCCAATGATGGAAACAGCATCCATTACTATGATGGTGATGAAGAAATAGACATTCCGTATCAGGACGAAGAAGAAGCCGAACGCATCGTCGAAAGCGTACGCGAGTATCTCGAAAGCATCCGCGAGCCTGCGGAGAACGGCCGTGTGATCGCTTCGGAAGATCTCGATCTCAGTGAAATGTGCGGGGATGATCTGCCTTCCGGCCATTACCGTCTCATCAAGGACGTATCGCTTCTGGAAGGTGAAAACCAGGAGTTCTCGGAAAACTTCTACGTCGCGGCCGAATTCGACCTCTGATATTCTTTCCGAAAAGCACTCGTGCCCTGGAACTCCTCCTCTTATTCCGCACTCGCGTACTCTTCCAGAAGAGCTTCTACTTCAGGGATCGTGTTCGCGGTCATCAGGCGGTTCTTGATCTCCGCCGTGCCACGTCCGCCCTTCAGGTAACAGGCGATCTGTGAACGCATTTCTTTTACGCCCGTCTTCTCCCCGAGGTCTTCACAAAGACCCAGGAGATGGCGGCGTATTACTTCTGCCTTCGTTTTCCTGTCAGGCGTGAAGTCACCCTTTTTCACATCCGGATCGCCCGATAATGCCGCGCGGATCTCACTGAATACCCACGGGTTTCCCTGCGCGGCGCGTCCGACCATGACACCGTCACAGCCGGTCTTCTCGATCATTTCAATAGCGGAAGCACCGTCCGTGACATCACCGTTTCCCCATAAAGGAATACCGGTGCCGGCGATGGCTTCCTTCGTCTTTCTTATTACTTCCCAGTCGGCATTTCCGTGATACATCTGCTTCTGCGTCCTGGCGTGGAGGGCAAGTGCTTTTGCACCGGAATCGATACACATCTTCGCGAATTCAGGCGCGTTGATATCCTCCTCGTCCCAGCCGGAACGGAACTTCACGGTAACGGGTTTCCCGTAGGGCTCTGCCGCACGGACGCTCGCCTCGATGATGGAGGCCGCCAGACGCGGATCGATCATGAGAGACGATCCCGCGCCGGTCTTTACGACTTTACTTACCGGACATCCCATATTGATGTCGATCACATCGACCGCGGCAAGACGCGGGTCCTCGAGGATACATGGGACTGCATAGGAAAAATCATCCGGATCCGCACCGAAAAGCTGGATACCGGTCTTCCCTTCATGCTCCGGATCGATCCGGAGATAGCGCATGGAGATCTCAACAGACTGCTTGAA
>DBYF01000006.1:16995-17252 GCA_002310155.1 Mageeibacillus sp. UBA1193
TGGGAGATCGTCCGGAAGACACAGTTACTCGTCCCGGCCATCGGCGCGAGCGCGATATTCTCCGGGATAATAACGTTTCCGACTTGTATTGGATGAAGGTGCTTTTCCATATGAAAAATCATAACATGAAACAGGTTTTATGTCTTTGTAATCTTTAACGGAAATTTAACCATTTTAGTGCAAAAACACGTTGATTTCTTGGTGTAAACAGCTTATTCTATAGTAAGTAAACAGGTATGTTCTTCGGGCATTCCTGT
>DBYF01000006.1:17325-18535 GCA_002310155.1 Mageeibacillus sp. UBA1193
CACCTGCGCTGCAGAGTGTTTGACCGTGTCATGCCGTTTCTTTCGCTGACCGGTAACTTCGGCATCATCTGGTTCGCCGCGGCCGGTACATTCTATTTCGCCAACATCAATCAGGAGGCCGCGGTGTGCATCCTTCTTGCGCTCGGCTGCAGTCTCCTGTTTGTTAACCTGATCCTGAAGAGAGTAACGAAGCGTCCGCGTCCGTACGAAGCAAGAGGCGAGATGCGCGACATCATCATCCGCGAGCCGAAGGACTTCTCCTTCCCGTCCGGTCACACGTTCTCTTCGTTCGCTGCCGCTACGACGATCGTCCGTTTCGCTCCGAGACTTGGCGCCGCGGCTCTGGTATATGCATTCGGAATCGCGTTCTCCCGTCTGTACCTTTACGTACACTACATCTCCGATGTTCTGACGAGCGCGATCTTCGGAGTAGCCACCGGTCTTCTGGTCAGCTACCTGTACATGCACGGATTCATCATCTTCTGATTCCGGTCACAGTGAAAGAAACAAGAAAGAGTCCCGATCTCGGGACTCTTTTTATTTCTCTTTCTTCATCTTATCCTGACAGTCTTTACAGTAGCCGAATACCTCGACGGTATGTCCCACGACCATAAACCCGTCATCTGCCGTATGCAGGTGCTTATCCTCGCTAAAGGGGCACTCCGGGAGCTCTGTCCTGCTCTTACAGCTCATGCAGATCGCGTAGTGGTGATGACCTGCCTCCGTGAGGGAATAGAGTGCTTCCGGGCTGTCCTTGATAAAGGTGCGGCTGACTGCGTGAGCTTCTTCAAACGCCTCGAGCGCGCGGTATACGCTGGAGATCCAGACACCCTTGCTCTCAGGTCCCTCTGCCTCTTTGGCGATCTGTCTGGCCGTGAGCGGTGTGCTGCTCTTTTCTAATATCTCCCAGACTTTCAGTCTGGACTTTGTCTTACGGAGTGATTCAGGAAACGGCATGTCAGGCTCCTTTCTTCACAGTGCTTTTGCCGCGGAAAAGAGTGGCTACGCGGAAAATGAGGAAGAATCCGACCGAGATCAGGACGATCGTTCCTCCGGGCTTCAGACCGAGATAGAAGGACAGTACCAGTCCACCGACTGTGGATGCGGCAGATACGAATACTGCCCACAGGACTGTCGTCTTATAGCTTCTCGCGATGCTCATGGCCGCCGCGACAGGCACGACCAGGAGCGAGGAGATGATCAGGGCACC
>DBYF01000006.1:18587-22402 GCA_002310155.1 Mageeibacillus sp. UBA1193
ACCGGCACACCCGAGATCGCCGCTGCCTGCTCATCAAATGAGATATAGAACAGTTCTTTATAAAGGAGTACGAAGGCAACCAGGACGACCGCCGAGAGGATCGCGACGAGTCTCGTCTCGAAGCTGCTGATCGCGACGATCGATCCGAAGAGGAACGAGTTAAAGTCCGCAGAGCTCTTCACGAAACCGGCCATGACACCGGCAAGGCCGATGCCTGTCGACATGACGATCGCAACAGCAAGCTCGGAGTGGTTGCCGAGTTTCTTTCTTATGATCTCGATGGAAAAAGCAGCAACGATACATACGGCCATCGCGCCGACGATCGGATTGAATCCGAGAAGAAGACCGAGTGCGACTCCCGCAAGCGACGAGTGGGAAAGAGCGTCACCGATGAGGGAGAGACGCTTATGGACCATGACCGTACCGAGGCAGGCCACGATAACTGACAGGAGAAGGCCCACCAGAAGGGCTCTCTGCATATACGCGTATTGAAGGATCTCCGGCATTTACTTCTCCTCCTTTCCGTGATCATGATCATGGTGATCGTGGTCGCAGTGCGAATCACAGTGGGCACACTCTGTACAGTGCTCCGCGTCGTGTCCGCCGTGATCACAGTTGGCGCAGTGGATGTGCTCTGTGCCGTGAGGATGCCTGTGGGCATGTGCATGCACGATCTTCGCGTCAGGAAGAAGTTCCTCCCTGCAGGCACCCTCGGAGAGGCAGAGCACGCGGTTCGCATATGGACCTACCTTCTCGACGTCGTGGGTGACCATGAGGATCGTAACATTCTTATCTATATTCAAGTGATGGAGGATATGCAGAAGTCTGTCTACGGACTCTGCGTCGATGCCGACCGTCGGTTCATCGAGGATCAGGACATCCGGATCACCTGCGAGGACACGGGCGAGCATCACGCGCTGCTGCTGGCCTCCGGAAAGCTCTCCGATCAGGTCCTTCCGTCTGTCGTACATATCTACCTGCTTCAGAGCCTCAGCGGCTTTTTCCTTATCAGCCTTCTTCGCGAATCTGCCGAAGCCGATCTTCTTATAAAGGCCGCTCATGACGATCTCTTCACATGTCGCCGGGAAAGCCGCCGCTCTGTTTCCTCCGTTCTGCGGAAGATATCCGATGCCGGTACCACGAAGCGACGTGATGACCTTTCCGCTGATGCTGATCGTACCTTTCGTCGGTCTGAGAACGCCGAGAAGGAGCTTGACCATAGTGCTTTTTCCAACGCCGTTATCGCCGATGACGACGGCAAAATCACCCTGTTCCACAGTGAAGTCCACGTGCTCCAGGATCATGTCCCTCGTGTATCCGAAGGACATATCGGTTACTTCGATCACATTCGCCATACTCCCAATCCTTTCTCTCACTCGAACGAGGAGACCAGTGCGGCCAGGTTATCTCTCATGACGGAGAAATAATCTCTTCCCGAATCGATATCTTTCTGCGAAAGTCCGTCGAGCGGCGACAGCGCCATGGTGGTGCATCCTGTCTCATCCGCGATAGACTTCGCGACCTTCGGATCGACCAGTTCTTCGAAGAAGATGCACTTGATGCCGTGCTCATTTACGAGGTCTATGATCTCTCTCATTCTCGCCGCGTCCGGCTCCTGGTCCGCAGATACGCCCTCGATGCCGATCTGCTTGAGGCCATAATCCCTGCAAAGGTAGCCATAGGCTTCATGGGCGACAACGATGTATCCGCCCTGATAGTCCTTTAATGCCTCGGCAAAAGCACTATCGAGTGACGCACATTCTTTCTTTGCTTCTTCCAGGTTCTTTCTGTATGTGTCCGCGTGCTCCGGATCCTTACTGATCAGAGCCTCCGCGATCGCAGTCATCTCTACTTCCGCATTCTTCGGGGACAGCCATACATGCGGGTCGTACTCACCATGGTGGTGATGTCCCTCGTGCTCTTCCTCGTGTTCCTCGTAATCGTGCTCTTCTTCGTTCGCACCATGGTGCACTTCTTCTGTACGGAGAAGGTCCACATTCGCCGAAGCTTCCACGTAGATAAGGTTCTTGTTCTGGACGGTATCGTGAAGCGAATCCGCCCAGGCTTCCATTCCGGCTCCGTTATATACGAACAGGTCTGCTTCCTCGAGCATCTGCATATCTCTTGTGGACGGTTCCCAGGCATGCGGCTCCGTTCCTGCCGGGACCAGCATCTTTACCGCCACCAGATCCCCACCGATGCGCTTGGCAAAATCATACATCGGGTAGATCGAAGTGACGATCTTTATCTTCCCTTCCGCGTCCTTGCCAAAACCCTTTCTTCTGCATCCGCAGAGTACTCCTGATGTCGCGGTAAGGACCGTCAGCGCCATGATCCCGGATAATGCTCTCTTCAAAAGCTTCATGTCTTCTTTTCTCTTCCTTTTCTTCTTCCTAATTGCGAATGATTCGCAAGTGCAGAAAGAAGTATACGGGAGAAGGGCGGAAAATGCAAGTGCTTTTCAATAGGGAAGAATAAAAAACTCCCCTGCCGGTAAAGCAGGGGAGTCACTTGTTGTTTCAGTTGTTATATGTCAGAAGGATCACTTGATCTCCGCTTCATATCCGCCGGCTTCGACAGCGTCGTTCATTTCCTTCTGCATGGCCTTTGTCGCGATCTGGTATTTCTGCTCATCGTCAGCCTCTTTCTGACCTACGAAGTAGATGACATGATAACCGTAGATGGTCTCGACTACATCGATATCACCGATCTTGTGCTCTGCGAAGCACCACTCTTCGAACGGCTTGACCATCTGGCCGAGAGATACAGTATACTCAGCAGCTTCAGCAGCTTCCTTGTTTGCGACTGCCTCATCCGCCTTCGCCTTGAGATCATCGAGGCTGGTCACGGAAGCCTTGAGTGCTTCTGCCTTCTTCTTGGCTTCTGCCTTCTCCTCATCGCTCAGCGCCTCACCTGTCTCCAGATTCAGAGACGGGTAAAGAACGTGATAGACAGTCGGGAGCATGGTCTCGCCCTCTTTGAACTGGTATTCTTCAACGTAGGTCTTCATTGCGAGGTTTACAAGCTCGTAACGCTGGAGGACCTCACGGAGTCCATCTGCTGTTGCGACCGGTCCGTAATAAGCCTGGAGGTATTCCTCAAGTGTCAGGCCGATGCTCTCCGCGGACTTCTGTGTGGAAGTGAACTGCTCCTCGATCTTGGCAAGGATCTCGTCATCCAGCTTCAGGTTCTTGTCCTTGGAATACTCCAGGAGCCATACTTCACCCTGGAAGTCGGAAATGACAGAGTTCTGCAGATACTGTGCAACTGTCAGTTCCTCAGTCAGCTTACCGTTCATATCCGGGAAACCGGATCCTGTCATCGGGATATTTGCCTGTCCGTAAAGGCTCATCTGCAGGAGCTGATTGTACTCATTTGCGAAGTAGAAGTTGTAATCCAGTGCAGTGAACTGCATGTCACGGATCTTAACTGTCTTGCCCATCTGAGCGATCGCTGCAGCATCGTAGTTGTTGTCATAGGTCATCGCGACATATGTCGAAGAACTGCCGGTACTCTCTGCATTAGCAGAAGATTCACCTGTGCCGATGGACATGCTCAGTCCTGTATCGGATGTAACGACCGCGTCGCCCGTGGACTGGGAGCTCGACGAACTATTCTGTACCTTAGTCTGCTTACATCCGGAAAGGCACATGCCTGCCATGATGCAGATTGCAGTCAGCATAGCGCTGATGCGTACTTTTTTCATTTTTCCTTTTCCTCTCTCAATACCTCTGTCCGTTACTGCTTTTCCTCGCGAAAAGCACTTCGGACGGTTCATAGAATTATATAACAGGGGCATTATACCACAGGAATAG
>DBYF01000006.1:22476-26261 GCA_002310155.1 Mageeibacillus sp. UBA1193
GATGTTTCTACCTCACTTCAGGTCGATAAAGATCGGGCAGTGGTCCGAACCCATGACATCCGAGAGCATCTCCGATTCCGCGATGCGGTCCTTATGGGCATCGTCTACGAAGAAATAGTCGATACGCCAGCCGACGTTCCTGTCTCTGGCGAAAGTCTTATAGGACCACCAGGTGTACTTCTCCGTCACGTCCGGATAGAACATGCGGAAGGTGTCGACCAGTCCCGCTTCCGCGAAGTGATCCATGTAAACACGCTCCTCAGGAAGGAATCCCGAGATCTTGCTGTTAGCTTTCGGATTGGACAGATCGATCTCCTTGTGTGCGGTATTCACGTCGCCGCACACAAGCACCATGCGTCCATCCGCCATCTGCTTTTTCACCTTGTCGAGGAAGCAGTCGTAGAAGCGGAGCTTGAAGTCCACTCTCTCCGGGCCCTGTCCGCCGTTCGGAAAGTATATGTTATAGAGGATGAAGTCGCCGAAATCGAGTTCAATGGTACGCCCCTCGTGATCGAATTCATCGGTGCCGAGACCATAGGATACCGAGACGGGTTCCTTCTTCGTGTAGACCGCCGTACCGGAGTATCCTTTTCTCTCTGCCGAGGAGAAATAACTCTTATAGCCGGGAATGTTCAGAAGCGTATCGTCCAGCTGGTCCACGGACGCTTTTGTCTCCTGGATACAGAGCACATCCGGATCCATCTCCGAGACCGTCTCCAGGAAGCCTTTCTTAGCAACTGCACGGATTCCGTTTACATTCCAACTAATTAACCGCATGTTAACATTTCCTCGCTATTTCTTTTATCTTTCTTGTGTATTATATCAAACAAATAAAAAAACATTGCGCTATAATGGAAATATGAGTGATCGGTCTTTTGGGGAAGGACTTTTCCTCCCTGGAAAATCGATATTTCCAGAATGGGGAGGTATGACAACATGGCAGATATGAAAAAGGTCCTGATGGTTTTCACCGGGGGTAATATTTCCACCCGTCTTTCGAAAAAAGCACTTGAGCTCGGCGTCGCTCCTTATGCCGTTCTCGATGCTGCCGGAAAATTCGGCAAGGATTTCACGATCATCGAGCCTGTCGATGTTAATTCCGAGAACTTCACACCTCCCATGTATAAGGTGCTTTTCGACGGCATCAAGAATGAACTGGACAAGGGCGGATACGGATGTGTCCTGATCGCTCACGGCACTAATACGATGGCTTATACAGCCCAGCTCGCTGACCTTCTTCTGTCCGGCTATGAGATCCCTGTCGTATTCTTCGGATCGAAGATCGCACCTACTGAGGAAGACTCCGACGCAGTTGCCAATCTCAAAGCTGCATATGCACTTGCCATGGAAGTCGACAAGGGCGTTTACGTTGTCGGCAAGGCAGCTGACGGTAAGATCTATGTCCACTATGCCGCTTACATGATGAGCCCGAACAGAAAGACAGACGATTTCGCAAGTTATAAGAACCGTGTCGCAGGTAAGATCTCCGGCAAGAAGTTTGTCCCTAACGAGGGTGTCGCTGTTCCGGAAGAATGCCCGAATGCCATGAAGAACCTCCGCGCGTTAAGCAAACTCCTGACACTCCCGAAGGAAGATACGATCCTCACGATCGATGCACCGGTATGTGTCAACTACGCGAACTTCAGCATCGCCAGATCAGATTACAAATATGTTCTGCAGCGCCTGCATCACGATGGCACTGTTAATACACTTTCCGCTGACAACCCGTTCTCGATCCTGTATCTGAAGAATGCATGTGACCATTATGACAAGCAGGTATTCGTTGCTCCGATCGACAGCTCGCTGGTTCCGTCCGCATCGACCAAGGCGATCCTCGGTGCGAAGATCAAGCCTCTCTACGATATGCCTCTCGAAGCAGCATGGGCGTACCTGATGCTTTCCACCTGGCTCGGAAAACTGATCAAGAAATAAGGCAAATTAAATCAAAACAATATAATAAAAGTACGCGGCCGAGCCGATATGACAGGAATTTCTGGCAATTGTGAAGAAAATGTGTCACATTATGGCTCGGTCTTCACTTTTATTAGAATCGAGTTAACAGAATGATGATTTCTTTTCAGACAGGGAACGATATAATGACAATGGAAGCGGTTGAGAGCGCTTTCGGGAAGCTTGTTGAAAAACCCGGTTATTGAGTTTGTGTTTTGGGGTTTATAGCTTACCTTCTAACAACTAAAAGTGCTTCATAATAACTCCGGGCAGTCTTTCAACAAAGGCTGCTTTTCTTTTACCGGAAAATTGTTAACAAAAAAGTCTGCTTCGAGTTCTTCGGAGCAGCCTCTTTATTTCTGTCTGTTTCAGTATCAGTTCTTTTCCTTCGGAACGAAAAGTGTACCGATGTCTTCTCCATCGAGGATGTCCTCGAGGATCTGAGACTGGGAGCCCTCAGCGATGACGCCGGCGATCCCGTGATCCATCAGCATGCTCATCGCAGTGATCTTCGTCTGCATGCCGCCTGTTCCGAGCGCGGAACCGGCTCCACCGGCACCGGAGATCAGTTCATCCGTAACCTCGGTAACCACGGAGATGCGCTTGGCATCCGGATTTACCTTCGGGTTGCTGTCATAAACTGCATCGATATCGGAAAGGATGATCAGCAGATCCGCGTGTACTACACGGGCAACCAGTGCGGAAAGAGTATCGTTATCACCAAAGGTACCCGCGTGCGGGATCTCGGCTGTGGATACTGTATCGTTCTCGTTAACAACAGGCAGGATACCCTTCTCGATCAGGGCCTCCATGGTGTTGCTGATATTTTCTCTTGTGATCGGGTCATCGATGCCGTCCTTCGTCAGAAGGATCTGAGCAACGACACGGGAATACTCTGCGAAGCAGCGGCTGTACACGTTCATCAGCTCACACTGGCCGACAGCAGCGACCGCCTGCTTGTCACGCATCTCACTCGGACGCTCAGAAAGATCCAGGCAGCCGACACCAACACCGATCGCGCCGGATGTGACCAGTACAACCTCACGGCCGGAATTCATAAGATCCGCGATCGCTCTGGCAAGACGGTCCATGTTACGCATGTTCATGCGGCCGTTCTCATACGTGATCGTAGACGTGCCGACTTTAACTACGACACGCTTCGCTTCCGTGATCAGATGGCGTCCTTTTCTTTCTTCTTCACCCATGTCATGACCTCATGTAAGATTCTTGTCCTGCAGGTTTTCCTGTAAATACAGAAAAACACGTTAACTGCAGCACCAAATAGAATAATATCTTCTGCGCTAAAATGCAATTCTTTTTTCTATCCTATGATATAATGTGTGCGAGCTTGGGGCTCAGTTCTTTTCCCTAACATAGGATGCAGGAGGGGTGTTAGTGAAAAAGTTTTTCCGATTATCTCATCGTATCGCCACACTCGGAGTGGCTTCGCTGATGTTCGCGTCGGCTGTTTTCTCTACGGGCTGTGATTCCAGAAAAGAGCTCGTTATCTACAACTGGGGCGATTTTATCGCGGAAGACACCATCACGAATTTCGAGAAAGCCTATCCGAAATATAAGGTCGTGTACCGTACTTTCGAAGATAACGAGACGATGTACCCGAACCTCGATAATTCCTATGACGTAATCATCCCTTCCGAATACATGGTAGCCCGTCTCCTTCGCGAGAATAAGCTCCGCGATCTGGACTGGGACAAACTTCCGAATGTCCAGCAGTACATGGATCCCATGTTCTTCTCCGTAAAATACTCTCAGGACAAGCAGATCAATGACGGTATGCTCAAGTTCGCGATCCCTTACCTCTACTGCACGGTCGG
>DBYF01000006.1:26299-27494 GCA_002310155.1 Mageeibacillus sp. UBA1193
ATCTGGGGAGTGCTTTTCAATGAGCAGTACAGAGGTAGGATCGGCATGTACAGAAGTATGCGTGAGTCGATCGGTGTTTCCCTGAATTACTGCGGATACAGCATCAACACTCTGAATGACAATGAGCTCGAAGAGGCAAAGAAAGCTCTTCTCGACCAGAAGATCAAGGTCGCTCCTTCGCTCGGTATCGATAACCTGAAAGACCGTATGGCGGAGGGCGAGCTTATCGCGGCAGTCGGCTGGTCCGGTGACCACCTCGTTATCCGCGACCGCATAAAAGCACTCGGCAAGAGCAGCGACATCGATATGCGATTCGTTCTTCCCGAGGGCAGTAACTGGTCCATCGACATGATGTGCATCCCCACCAACGCGAAAAACGTCAATGGCGCGCACGCGTTCATCAACTATATGTATGACCCGGAAGTCGCTCTGGCGAACTGCAAGTTCGTCGGCTACTCCACACCGAATACAGCGGCACGTGCCATGCTCGATCCGTCGATCGCCAATAATCCGTGCTACTACCCGGACGAGGCGACCTTCGCCCAGCTCGAAGTATACTATTCTTCCGAAGAATACGAGAAGAAATACGCCGAGGTCTGGAGCGCCGTCGCTGCCTCCTTCTGATGCCACATGAAATTTGAACCCATTGAAAAAAGAAACGATAAGGACAATTCGATCCTCTTCTATCTGCGCTCTTCTCTGGTGCCGGTCTTTGCGGATCTGATCATCAGCTGCTTCATGGGTGCTCTTTATTTCATGAGCGATATGCATACCCGTAACGGACGCCTGATCGGGCTTCTGGCATTCGGGTTCTGGCTCATCGCTTTTCTCGGATTCGCCATGGCGCTCATCGCCCGTATCAGCACACTGGTATTCGTCACGAAATACCGTCTCTACGGACAGATCTATTCCCTGCTCCCTTCCCACAGAAGGATCGAGATCTCTTTAGACGAGATCAAAGACGTCGAGATCCGCTCCACGATCGGCACGAAGCTGTTCCGCTATGCCCACCTGATCATCCACCCGTATAACGGCAAAAAGGTCATGCTGAGAAATGTCAGGAACGCAGAGGAACTCGCGTTGATCATTCTGAAACTGCAGGATAAGCTTCAGAAAAAGAACCCTGAAAAGAAATAATTCAGAATTATCTTCTGTCTTCGCTGCAGTGTGCGCCGTACTTCTTTCTCATGGCAAA
>DBYF01000006.1:27595-34684 GCA_002310155.1 Mageeibacillus sp. UBA1193
TCACGCTCGAGCAGATAGTAATCATCGAAGCCCTTTTCCCAGTTGATCGTAAAGAACGGCACTACATCTGTTAAATCCACATCCAGACCGATCTCCTCAAGGAGTTCTCTGTGTGCCGCGTCCTGCGATGTCTCCCCGGCCTGAGAACAGCCACCGACAGAGAGATCCCACATGTTCGACCAGTCACTCTTAAACGGCTGGCGCTGCTGGATCAGCATCTTTCCTTCGGAGTTGAAAATACAGATATGTACGACCATGCGGAACTGTCCCGGTGCCGCCTTCTCGCCACGTGTCACGACCGCGCCTGTCTTAATGCGGTGAATATCATATGCATCCCACTGTTCTTTTCCCATAGTAAACTCCTTTGTCCCCTGAATGAAGAAGCGTTTCCTTTTCGGGAAACGCTCCGTTTCTTTTCATTTTAATCCGCGTATCAGTTCTCGTACGGCTTGATGGTCTGGATCGTGCCATCCTCGTTGTACTTGAGTTCTGTGTACTTAACACAGCGACGGTGGTTGATACCGTTGCTGAGCTCACAGTCGTGATAGAACAGATACCACTTACCCTGATACTCAACGATCGAGTGGTGTGTCGTCCAACCGATTACCGGCTCCATGATGCGTCCTCTATATGTGAAAGGACCGTCTGGATTCTCGGATGTCGCGTATACGAGATAGTGTGTCGTACCTGTAGAGTAAGAGAGGTAATAAAGTCCATTGTACTTGTGCATCCACGGACCTTCGAAATATCTTCTTTCCTCATCCTCAGCGAGAAGCGGGTTACCGTTCTCATCCAGGATCTCGAGGTGCTTCGGCTCTGTCTTAAAGGACTTCATGTCGTCATTGAGTTCAGCGAACATCGGTCCAAGTGCCTTGTCTTTTCCAGCCGGGCGCGGTGTGTTCTCATCGAACTTACCTGTCTGCCACATCTCGAGCTGACCGCCCCAGAGACCGCCGTAGTAGATGTAGGAACGTCCGTCATCATCTACGAGAACTGCCGGGTCGATACTGTAGGAACCCTCGATGTAGTTGTCTTCCGGTGTAAAAGGGCCTTCCGGCTTATCAGATACAGCAACACCGATACGGAAGATGCCGTCCTTGTCACGAGCCGGGAAATAGAGGTAATACTTACCGTTCTTATATGCACAGTCCGGAGCCCACATCTGCTTGCTGACCCACGGGATATTCTTCATGTGAAGAGCTTCGCCGTTATCGACGCAGTCTGCCTCGAGGTTATCGAGGGAAAGAATGTGGTAGTCTTCCATTCTGTACTCGTCACCATCGTCGTTATCCTCGCCGTCATGCGGGATATCGTGAGACGGATAGACGTAGATCTTGCCGTTAAAAACATGTGCAGACGGGTCTGCTGTAAAAATATGAGTTACAAGTGGCGTTCTTTCTTTCATAGTCGAATTCTCCCATTCACCGAATACATATATAATAACATATTATGAATTTCAAAACATCCCTGTTATGAATATCTCTAAACCGATTAAGATGAGTATCACGCCACCGAAGATCTGCGCTTTTGACGAAAAACGCATACCGAACTTTTTCCCGAGGAATAGTCCGATCATACAAATCACAAATGTCACCGCGCCGATGATCAGGGCCGCTGTGACGGCCGCAAGTACACCATACTCCGCGATCGTAAATCCAACGGACAGCGCGTCGATCGAGGTCGCGATCCCCATCAGGAAAAGCTCATGATTCCCCATCTTTGCGGGGTCTTCGTCATCTTTCTTCTTCCTGACACCTTCGTAGATCATCTTGCCGCCGATGAAAGAAAGCAAGATCAGCGCGATCCACGGGATGCACTTCTCAAAAGCCGCGAAATACTCAAGGATCGTGTGTACGCATATCCAGCCGATCAAAGGCATGACTGCCTGAAAAGAACCAAACACGCCGGCGATCTTACTCATTCTGGGAAGCTTGATCTTCGGCTCACGCAGGCCGTTGGCCAGAGACACAGAGAATGCGTCCATTGCCAGGCCTACGCCGAGCAGTATATTATTAAATATGAATAAGATGATCTTATACACTGAAAGCTCCAAATCAAAAACTAGAAGCAATTATACTTTCTTCGCACTCAAAATACCAGTCCCGCGACCGGTGAAAGAACGATCATGACGACCGAGAAGCAGAAACTGCTAACCGAGATCAGCGTCGCTCTCGATGTCTCCGGCACCATGTTGTTGAGTGTCACGTCCGACCGGATCTGGATGAGATCATCCGAGAAGGCCGACACACAGCCTCCCATCATCATGATCCAGGGATTCCCGGTAAACGCGCATGCTGTACCGGCAAGGACCATGATCATACTAAAGCTGAAGATCCGTCCGAGCTTTATATTCTTTGCTTTCTCTGCCATAACAGAACCGAAAACACCGCCTAAATACATGACACAGAGCATCGGTCCGAGTGCGATGCGTCCGGCGCCTGCATCCTGCAGTTTCTCCTGAAGTGCGAAAAGAAGAAGTGTATCCACTGCGCCGACCATGGCATTTCGGAAGATCAGCCGTGTCGCTTCGCGGTTTGACTTCAGGAACTGGAGGCTTTCTCTGTAGCAGTCCGCAAACCTCTTTTTCAGGGACAGGTTCTTTTTCTTAAGAACGACCTTATTCTCCTTAAGAGTCAGAAGGATCAGAAGCTGGATCTCCCCAAGCACGACTGACAGCAGTTCCGCGTTGATGTATCCCATCCAGAGCGCCAGTCCGGCAGAGAGAGATGCCAGTCCGACGGCGACGCGGTAGATGACTGACTGCATGGACGCGAAGTGGTCGTATTCTTCGGTTTTATCGACTTCTTTCAGTGTGTCAAACGCCAGCGCCGCATCCGTTCCCGACGAATAGTTATACGACAGCGCCGAGAGGCTGATCGACAGAAGGACACCCGCGTAACTGTTGATCATGATCATGGCCAGGCAGCTCGATATGCCGAACAGGCACGACAGGATCAGGGTCTTCTTTCTTCCGAAGACATCCGCGATCAGCCCGGACGGAATCTCGTTGGCCAGACTTACGATATGGAACACCGTCTCCGCGAGCATGATCTCTTTCATGGAAAACCCGCGGGATGCCAGAAGCGCCACCCACGCCGCAGACGCGATATGGATGTTGCCGAGGAAATTCAGGAAGTTCAGCTTGTGAAGCTGTGTTTTGGCCCGCTCATATTTGCGAGGATAGATCTTATTGGAATCAGATATTACAGACATAAAAAATCTCCTTTAAACTTAGAATCGGAAAGCTCAAGGAGTTATCTGCGCTATATTCGAAAAGCACTGTCGTGCCGCGGTTTTATGGCATTCTTCCGTGCGGTGTCAGTTCCTGAAAATGGGCGCAGTAACCCCTTTGGAACTTCGGTCGGAACCGTTCATGAGATGAATATTGACTGTGATCCAATGCATATTCTGCGTCCCTTTGGTGCGCCCTTTCGTAAGATTTTCTAAATCATATCATAGAAAAACGGGATGCTCAATAGGGCATCCCGTCTCCTGTTATATACCATTAGTTTATCAGTTGGTTCCGCCTCTCCCCGGCGGTTCTGATCACTCTCCAAATTTGAAATCGTCAAGGCTCTTATCGTAAGTGATCGTGAGCTTCTTCAGTTTCAATCCGCGCTTTCCGAAGTGCAGACGGAAGATACTGTGCTTGTTCAGAAGCACCATCTGGCTCTCGATCTCCACTTCATGTCCTTCTGTGCCGGTAAATGCCAGAACGTTCATCGGAATACTGGTGTAGTACACCGTGACCGGGATCTGCGCCAGTGAGGAAAGATCCGAAGATGCTGTCGCCACGCACTTATATACGCCAGGGACGTCACAGGTCACACCGAAGACGAAGTCCTTGCTTTCAGAGGTATCCACGTCTACCTCGATGACCGGATCCTTGCTGATATCGTAGTATACGTCCACCTTCGCTTCGATCGTGTCATCCGCGAACGGGCAGTCGATATGCTTCACGGTCGGCTTGTCACCCATGACCGCATCCATCGCAGGTGTATTCATCGCGAATCTCAGGATGTTTGCTGCATTTCTCTGAAGCTCCGCTCTGGTTACCAGATCGGTCCTTCCGTTCTTCAGATTCTCGAGAATATCTGTCGCGTCAAGCGCCTCTTTTTCTACGTGAGAGCAGACCATATAGACGTCGCACTGTGCTCTCGCCATAACAGAGTGCGCACGCAGATTGTGATCGAACGGATTCTCCGGAATACCATCGATAAACGCCCACCAGTCGGTCATCAGAAGACCCGTGTATCCCCACTGGTCATGCAGGATGATCGTATTAAGCTCGTAATTGGCGGTTCCGAAAGTGCCGTTGATCATGTTATACACGGACATGACAGATCTGGCCTTGCCTTCCTTGATCGCGATCTCAAATCCCTTGAGATAGATCTCGCGGAGCGCTCTTTCCGATACGACGGAGTCCATGCAGCGGCGGTTCGTCTCTCGGTTATTGGCGCAGAAGTGCTTGATCGTACCCGTGACGCCGTGCTTCTCCATACCGCGGATCTGCGCAGACGCGATGCGTCCCGTAAGGAGCGGATCCTCCGAGAAATACTCGAAGTTTCTGCCGTTCAGCGGATGTCTGTGGATATTGATACCGGGACCTAAGATAACGTCAACTTCGTTGCTGACCATCTCGATGCCGAACCAGGTAAAGAGTTCTTCGTTCAGTTCCTCGTTAAAAGAACATGCCAGGCATGTGCCGTTCGGGA
Source organism: Mageeibacillus sp. UBA1193 (assembly GCA_002310155.1). GTDB lineage: Bacteria > Bacillota > Clostridia > Saccharofermentanales > Saccharofermentanaceae > Scatonaster. The sequence goes on from DBYF01000006.1 coordinate 32,311, forward strand.
TCGCAAATGCCTTCTTACCACTGTCGATACGCATACCGGACGGGCCGTCATCACAGCAGAGCGTCGGAATGCCCATCGCGCGGAGCTCTTTGGAAACACCGCCATAAGCGGCCGCGGTACCTGTCGTGACCTTCGGGCTGCTCATTCCCTCACCACGGATAATGAGCGAGAGATCCTCGTCTGTGAGCTGGGCAATAAACTCTTCAAGCGACTTCTTGCCAAGCTTAACGTCCGCGAGCTTGATGCCCTGATCACCTGTCTGAGAGATCTCCTTCGGAAGTCTTTCCATACGTGTATCCAGATGGTCGATAACACGGAGCGGAGTAGCCTCATACTTCTCCGTCGGAAGTCCATTGGCACCGGTCTCACCGGCCACCAGACGGTCAAATGCCTGAAGCGGCTTGAACGCGGATTCCAGTTCTTCGAGCATCGTATCTTCCGCGATCTCGATGGATCCTACCTTCTCGTTATCCGCGACATTTTCGCCGGCATAGAAGCTGTATTCGCCCTTCGGAAGTACCCATCCGGTCTTTCCGAGAAGTCTTCCGTCGTCATCAAAAGCACTGTATCTCGAGCTGCCGGCTGACAGTATCAGTTCCTGCTCCTGTCCGGGCTCAAGTTCCTTCGTCTTGGCAAAGTCTACGAGCACGCGAGCGGGCATCGAGAGCTTGCTTTCCGGCGCCTCGGCAAAGAGCATCACGGTCTTTTTACCACGATATTCTCCGACGTTCTTCACGCGCACCTTTACGGATACATCTGTTCCGTTTGCGGTAAATCCGGATGTCGTGATCTCAAACATCGTATAGGACAGACCGAAGCCAAACGGGTACAGGACCTTCTCCGGCGCAAAAGTGCTGAAATAGCGGTATCCGACGAAGATATCCTCTGCATAGAAATCCTTGGAAACATCGTCTCCGCCGAAGTTGGAAGACGACGGATAATCAGAAAGATCCCGAGCGATCGTATCCGTCAGGGATCCAGAAGGAACGGCCTTACCCGTCACGATATTCGCGACTGCAGTACCGCCGATCATGCCGGCCTGCCATACATAGACGACAGCTGCCGGATCATACTTCTCCACAAAAGACATGTCGATGATGTTGCCGACATTCAGAAGAACGATCGTCTTCTCAAAGGCAGCGCAAACCTTCTTCAGCATCTCTTCTTCGCCGTCGCTTAAGAAGAAAGCCCCCTTCTGTGCGGTGTTATCTCGGTCTTCTCCTGCAGTTCTCGCGATGACCAGGATCGCTACGTCGTTTCTGTCTGCGGCCGCTTTTACCACGTCATCCGAAAGAGGCATCTCGGGCTGTGACCAGTTCTCCTGTCCCCAGCCAAGTCCCGGATCTACCGGATTGTCGATTTCCCAGTCGTCATAGATCTTCACGAGATCCTCATCGACAGTCAGTCCTTCCGCGTTCTGAAGGCCCTCGAGGATCGAGACTACATGCTTCACGTTGACCATACCGCCAGAGCCTGTACCGCTCTTATAGTAGTTCCGCTGCATGCGTCCGAAGACAGCAACCTTTGAACCGGCAGATACCGGCAGAGCCGCGCGGTCATTCTTCAGAAGAACAGATCCTTCTTCCGCGATCGCGATCGCGGTATCAGTATATTTATTCCAGTCGAGTATATATTCAGGCATAGAAACCTCCGAAAAAATCCGAAATCTAAGACCATTCTAACTCATTACGGGCTTCGAGTTTTTAAACATTCTGTCAATTATTTGCAGTTCTGTGTCCTGATAATATAGCGCCGCGTACGAGTGCTTTTCGCAAGGCATGAAAAAAGAGCTCCGGGATAAATCCCGAAGCTCTTTTGATTCAACTTGTTAAATCTACTTAAATCGATATTACTCGATGATTGTAGCAACAGTACCAGCACCAACTGTACGGCCACCCTCACGGATAGCGAACTTGAGGCCCTGCTCCATAGCGATAGGAGTGATGAGCTCAACAGTGATGGTTACGTGGTCACCAGGCATGCACATTTCTGTGCCTTCCGGAAGGTGAGCAACACCGGTAACGTCTGTTGTTCTGAAGTAGAACTGCGGACGATAACCATTGAAGAAAGGCTTATGACGGCCACCTTCGTCGTGTGTCAGAACGTAAACTTGACCTGTGAACTTTGTGTGAGGTGTGATTGTACCCGGCTTAGCCAGAACCTGACCACGCTCAACTTCCTTACGGTCGATACCACGGAGGAGAGCACCGATGTTATCACCAGCCTCAGCCTGATCGAGGAGCTTGTGGAACATCTCAACACCAGTGATTGTTGTGCCCTTCGGCTCATCCTGGAGACCAACGATCTCAGCAGCGTCACCAACTTTGATGATACCACGCTCGAGACGGCCAGTAGCAACTGTACCACGACCTGT
>DBYF01000090.1:0-677 GCA_002310155.1 Mageeibacillus sp. UBA1193
TTGTCCAACGACTTCATGGTCGGGAACAGCAAAACATCTCTGATGGCCGGGCTGTCGGTAAGCAGCATGACCAGACGGTCGATACCATAACCGATACCACCCGTCGGAGGCATACCGATCTCGAGTGCGTTGAGGAAGTCCTCGTCGGTGTGGTTAGCTTCTTCATCGCCGGCTTCAAACGCAGCGTCCTGAGCTGCGAATCTCTCGCGCTGGTCGATCGGGTCATTAAGCTCGGAGTAGGCATTACACATTTCCCATGTGTTGATGAACAGCTCGAAACGCTCAACCTTCTGCGGATCAGACGGCTTCTTCTTTGTGAGCGGAGAGATGGCCAGCGGGTGATCCATGATGAATGTCGGCTGAATGAGGTTCTCTTCGCAGAACTGCTCAAAGAACAGGTTGATGATGTCGCCCTTGGTATGACGGTCTTCGAATTCAACGTGATGCTCCTTAGCGAGTGCTTTTGCAGCATCATCGTCAGCAACAGTATCGAAATCGATGCCTGTGTACTTCTTGATGGCATCGTTCATAGTAAGTCTCTCGAACGGCTTACCGAAGTCGATCTCGATGTCGCCGTACTTGATGAGGGTGGTGCCGCAGACCTTTTCTGCCAGGTAACGGAACATGGATTCGGTCAGTTCCATCATGCCCTCGTAGTCGGTATATGCCTGATAGAG
>DBYF01000090.1:744-5786 GCA_002310155.1 Mageeibacillus sp. UBA1193
CCGCCGACGATCAGTCTCTTCAGATAGAGCTCGAGGGAGATACGGAGTTTAACGTCCTCATCGAGAGCGTTGTAGTGAGTCTCGAACGGACGAGCCGCTGCACCGCCGGCATTGCTGACGAGCATCGGTGTCTCCACTTCCATGAAGTCTCTGCCGTCGAGGAAGTTACGGATCTCCTTAATGATCTTGGATCTCTTAACGAATGTATCCTTGACCTCCGGATTTACGATGAGGTCGAGGTAACGCTGACGGTAACGCATATCTGTGTTCGTCAGACCGTGGTGCTTTTCCGGAAGGATCTGCAGGGACTTGGTGAGGAGCTTGAGCTCTTCTGCGTGAACGGAGATCTCACCGGTTCTGGTTCTGAAAACATAACCCTTGACGCCGATGATATCGCCGATGTCCATCTTCTTGAAATCCTGATAGTCATCTACGCCGAGGGAATCTCTTGTAACGTAGAGCTGGATGTCGCCCTGAAGATCACGGATGGTAGCGAAGGAAGCTTTACCCATGACACGCTTGAGCATCATACGACCGGCAACGGAAACCTCGATCTTCTTACCTTCGTGAAGTTCCTTGAGTTTCTCGGCAGCCTCTTCCTCGGAGAGTCCCTCCGGAAGCTGGGATTTAAGCTCTGCGTCGAGTTTCTCGAACTCGGCTTTTGCCTGCAGGGAGTGATAGGTCACGTCGTATTTCGTGATCTGGAACGGGTCTTTGCCGTTGGCCTGCAGCTCGGAGAGCTTCTCTCTTCTGATCTTCAGCAGCTGGTTAAGGTCCTGTACCGGAGCCTGGTTGTTGTTGTTCTCGTCAGCCATTTTGCTTCCTCATTTCATTTTCTTTTAACGTGCGAGAAATCGCACGAGAGTGTGCGATTTCTGCCGTGGTTACTAAGTTTCATGCGATTCCGCCCCGTGGGGCAGGATCGTTATCCGCCGCTTCTAGTTTAGCGGCGGGTGCACCTCGCATCGTATTAGTCACCGATCTTGATGATCTTGTACTTGAAAGCACCTGCAACTGTGGTGACTTCGATGACGTTACCCTTCTTCTTACCGATGATGGCCTTGCCTACCGGAGAATCCTGGGAAATACGGTTAGAGAAGATATCCGCATCCTTTGCGTTTACGATCTCGTACTGAATCTCTTCCTTGGTCTCTTCGTCACGAAGTGTAACCTTGGAACCGAGGGTGATCTTTGTCTTACTGATCTCGGACTCGTCGATGACTTCCGCGTTCTTCAGGATCTCTTCGATCTCCATGATGCGGGCTTCGTTCTTCGCCTGTGCGTCTTTTGCTTCATCGTACTCGGAGTTCTCCGAAAGGTCGCCCTGTGCGCGTGCTTCCTTCAGCTGCTCAGCGATCTGTCCGGAGATGACGGTTTTTCTCTCTTCGAGCTCATCCTGCAGACGCTTCATACCTTCGACGGTAAATTGGATCTTCTGATTTTCTTCTGCCATGTTTCTGGTCTCCTTTTATGTTTTCTTATAAGTTACTTATTTATCTGCGGTCCGCTCTAAAAGCACCCGCCCGCGAATCCTCTGCGCTTATTTCAGCTTATCGGATGTTCGCGTCGTTGTTCTTCGTGATGACGTCGTGTGCGCCGCCCTCGACGATGGATGTGGAGGATACAACTACGAGACGTGCCTTCTCCTGGAGCTCCGGGATCGAGGAGGATCCGCAGGAACACATGGTCGCCTTCATCTTCGCGAGGGAAGAATCGAGGTTGTCCTTGAGCTTACCGGCATACGGTACATAGGAGTCAACGCCCTCTTCGAAGGCCATCTTGCCGCCCTTTCCGCCGTCGTCATATCTCTGCCAGTTACGTGCACGGTTAGAACCCTCGCCCCAGTACTCCTTCACGTAAGCACCATTGACAACGAGCTTTCTCGTCGGGCTCTCATCGAATCTTGCGAAGTAACGGCCGAGCATGATGAAGTCAGCGCCCATAGCCAGTGCAAGTGTCATGTGGTAGTCGTGAACGATACCGCCGTCAGAGCACAGCGGAATGTAAACGCCTGTCTTCTCGAAGTACTCGTCACGTGCCTTAGCAACTGCGAGGACTGCGGAAGCCTGGCCACAGCCGATACCCTTCTGCTCACGTGTGATACAGATGGAACCGCCGCCGATACCGATCTTGATGAAGTCAGCGCCGGCATTTGCGAGGTACTGGAAGCCCTCAGCGTCTACTACGTTACCTGCACCAACGATTACGTTCGGGTAATTCTTCTTGATCCACTCAAGTGCTCTGCTCTGCCATACGGAGAATCCGTCGGAAGAGTCGAGGCAGAGAGCGTCAGCGCCTGCTTCAACGAGAGCCGGAACACGCTCTTCGTAGTCTCTGGTGTTGATACCTGCACCAACGATGAGGCGCTTGTCAGCATCCAGGAGCTCGAGCGGGTTAGCCTTATGGAATTCATAGTCTTTTCTGAAAACGAGACCAACGAGGCAGTCCTTATCGTCTACGATCGGCAGCTGGTTGAGCTTGTGCTCCCAGATGATGTCGTTGGCTTCTTTAAGTGTAGTACCTTCACGAGCTACGATGAGCTTCTCGAAAGGTGTCATGAACTCGGAGACCTTTGTCTTCGGATCCATACGTGTAACTCTGTAGTCACGGGATGTTACGATACCGAGGAGCTTGCCGTCGGACTTGCCGTTCTCGGTTACCGGGAATGTACCGTGGTTGGTTCTCTCACGGAGCTCAACGACTTCTTCCATCGTGTTGTCCGGTGTGAGGTTACTGTCGGAAATAACAATTCCGGCTTTGTACTTCTTTACTTTCCGGATCATCTCGCACTGGGACTCCACTGACTGAGACTGGAAAACGAAGGACATACCGCCGGAACGTGCCAGGGCTATTGCCATACCGTCATCGGATACAGCCTGCATGACTGCAGAAACCAAAGGGATGTTGATCTTGAGCTTACTCTCCTCCTGTCCCTTTCTGTACTTTGCTATCGGAGCAGACAGGTCCACCTGGTCAGGTGTGTTCTTCTCCGTAGTGAGGTTGGGGACCAGCAGGTATTCGCTGAACGTCCGTGATTCTTGCTCAAAAATCTTCGCCATAAATCGAAATCCTCCCTTTGTATATATGATTACTCTAGAAAATATTTCATTAAATCATACCATACATAGAGAGGATTTTGGAAGTTTTTTATACTATCGAATTCCACATTTTTCGGCCCGCGAAGCGCAGACTCATTGTGAAAGTGTCAAAGTGCTTTTCGATCCGCCCGAAAAGCACTCGTATCTCACTTCTTCTTCGAACCCGAGATGTTTACCTTGAGAAGGCCGAGCGCGATGGAAACGCCGATCAGGATTACGGCTGTGATCGCTGCCTCTACGAGCAGGAATGTACCGTTATAAAGTCCGGAATATACCCAGACGTTCTGGTCTTCCGGTGCGTAGTCTGCCCAGAAGATGACACCTGCGAGAAGATGCGAGATGAAGCGGACAACAAAGCAGAAGAATACTGCGACGCCGATGCGCCAGAACGGGATAAGATTCAAGCGCTTGAGAGGATTCTTGACCTCGATGCGCTTCTTGTAGGATGCGGCGAAGATACCGGAAAGGCCGATCGCCGTAAATGCAACGATATAGTCGAGCATGACCTGCGGGAAGCTTACGAGAGTTCCGCCGATCAGCTGCAGAAGGCTGAAGCCGAAAGCTACGCAGAGACCTCTCTTCAGGCCGAAGCAGAGGCAGAAGAAAATGATCGGCAGCATGGAAGCCGGTGTGACCGATCCGCCCTGGGGCATCTTGAAGAGCTCGATCTTGGAAAGCACGAAGCTCAGTGCGAGGCAGAGGCCGCCGCAGGCAACGCTCATGATCATTTCACGGCGCTCGACCGCCTGGTTCTTTTTCTGAAGCTCGGTGGCTTCTTTCTGTTCATTCTGTGACATAAAAATACTCCTCCTGTTTGCCGGTCTCAGCAAAAAGAAGAAGTCTTCGAAACTTCGCTTATGCTCCCTCCGCCGGCATTATCCGGTTCAGGTCAAAGGGTCGATGCCGGGTGCATCCTCTCAGCCGGCGTTTCCGGCTCCCCTGTTATCTGAATCGCCGCTATTCTAGCACGAGTGCGCGGTGACTGCAATAGGTTTTTCAAACTTCGTTGGAACTTGCTCTGTGGCGGGCTCTGGCAGTGGCGCGGCGTCTCCGTCAAATCTGATTATCGGCAGCGGGACAGATTCGTAAATCTGATTACCGGCGTCCGATGAGGCGCTGCCATTCGTTGTCTGTCAGGCTGTCTCTGAACTTGTCGATCTCGGCGGAATACTTCTCCGGTGCGGCGTCATAGCCCATGACATGCGCGGCGCCCTCGATCAGGCAGATACGTTTCGGCGCGCGGATGTTGTTATAGATGTTATCACCCATTTCCGGCGGTACGAGATGGTCATCGGTTCCGTGGAAGATCAGGACCGGCACGTCGATACGGGAGGCGACCTTCACGGGCGTCGCTTTTTCGACCGGGAAACCGAAGCGCTTGAGCGCGACCTTCTGGACGAGGTTGATGAACGGGCGGAACTGGAACTTGTAGTTCCGCTGCATCAGGAACGACATCTGGTTGTCGAGTGTGTCAAAAGAACTGTCCGCGATAACGCCGATCAGACTCTCAGGCGCAATGCCGGAACCTGCGGCCATGAGGACCGCGGCGGCGCCCATGGAGCGGCCGTGCAGGATGATCCGGATATCATCGCCGAGGCGTGTTTCCAGATACTGCATCCACATGACGAGGTCCTGACTGTCGAAAAGTCCGTATCCGACGAACTTTCCGTCGCTCATGCCGTGAGCTCTGAGATGCGGGATCAGGATGTGGCAGTCCCTCTTTTCGAGATGGAGCTGCGCGTAGGCCGCCATGACGGACGGCATATCGTTGTAGCCGTGAACGAGGATCACGACTTCTTTCGTCTTTTTCTTAGCTGCCGGAATGAAGTAGGCGTAGAGCTTGATGCCGTCAAATGCGGTCATCTGCCAGTCCAGAACGTTCATGCGGTTGCTGTAGAACCAGTTCTGGCCGCGTCCGAAGATATTGCTCTGGTCGATGGACAG
>DBYF01000090.1:5836-7552 GCA_002310155.1 Mageeibacillus sp. UBA1193
GCGTAGGAATAGATCAGGATCGCCAGGATACCGAACATCAGGAGGAGAAGACCGACTATAACGATCGCCAGAATGACACCCGTGGGCATTTACGACTCCTCCTTTACTTACACGCCAAATTGCACGCACGGGATCTTCGCCCGGCGCACATATATAAACCTACTAACCTAAGATAATTGTACGTCGGCATTTTGACTTTCGTGTTACAGGCGTGTTAGGTTATCGGGAAATCAGCGTCTTCCATCATCAGTTTCCGGCGCCATTCGCTGTTTATTCACTTTTTAGAGTCTTTTGGTGATTTTTCCGGGAATGACTGCGGCGATCCGCACCTTTTCCGGCGCCATTCGCTGTTTGTTCACTTTTTAGAGTCTTTTGGTGATTTTTCCGTGAATAGCCGCAGCGATCACGCTTGCGGATTCGAGAGATACTCGGAGCCTTTCTCCGTGACGAGCACGTCGTCCTCGATACGGAAACCGAATCCCCACTCGGGGATGTAGATGCCGGGCTCGACGGCAAATACCATACCCGGAACGAAGATCATGTCGCGGTCGCAGACATCGTGGACATCCAGTCCCAGGTGATGCAGCGTATTGTGCCAGTAGTATTTCTTGCAGGCCGCCAGCGCGTCCGGCTCGGACTTCGGGATCACACCGAGGTCTCTAAGGCCAGCCGCTGCGGTCTTTCTGGTCTCGTTATTGACTGACTCTATGGTCGCACCCGGATGGATCGCCGAGAGTGATGTCTTCTTACACTCCTGGATCAGCTCGAAAAGCGCCTGCTGGCGGCCGTCTCTGGTCCCGTTCACCGCGTAGGCGCGGGAAATATCGGAGCAGTAACCGCCGGCACGGGCACCGGTGTCGATCTGGAGCATGGCACCATCGGGGATGAGTGCTTTTGGCGTAGGATAATGCAGGCACAGCGTGTTCTCGCCGCCTGCGACGATCGTCGAGAAAGACTGGAACAGGGAACCTCTCTTCACCATCTCGGCCTCAAGGATCGCGAGGGCTTCGCACTCACGCATACCGGGGCGGAGATTCTGCTCGAGAACGGCGAGGGATTCCTCCGTCACCTTCGCCGCGGTAAGGATCGCATCCACTTCCGCGGGGCTCTTGATCATGCGTAACAGTGTTACAGATCCCGAAATATCAGTCGCTGAGTCGAATCTGTCGGTCTTGGCGAGCTCCTGCTCGAGGAAGGCTCTCTGGTGCGAGTTATCCGACTCATCCCAGGCAATATTCATGGAAAGCGAGAGGATCTCATCGAGGTCGCTCTTCAGATCCTCGAGGATGCGGACGTCCGCGATGCCCGAGATCTCCGACGCTTCCTCAGCCGAAAGCCGGCGTCCGGTCCACTTCTCCTTCTCCGGCTCTCTCGGATAGATATAGAGGCGCGGTTTCAGGAGGTCTTTGTCGCCGTCTTTGATGAGGATCAGGACCGAGTCCTCCTGCTCGATACCGCAGAAGTAGAAAAACGTGCGGTTCGGGAGGAACGGATAGGATTCATCGAGGGACGCGACCGGCGCGTGGCCGGCGAACAAAACGACCGCCGTATTTGCTTCCAGCTTGGTGGAGAGCATATTACGGCGGTTAATGTACTCAGAAGTGGCGATCCTGTAAAATGAAACGTCCGTAAACATCAGGCGTCACCGGATCTTACGTTGTATTCGTCGAAGAGGATCGTGTTGTTGATGTAGCCCAGCGTCGCGCCCGGAGACTG
>DBYF01000090.1:7706-8216 GCA_002310155.1 Mageeibacillus sp. UBA1193
GTCGAAACGTTGACGTTGTTGCCGATGACGGACTTCGGGTGGATGATGATACGTCCGAAATGCGCGATATAGAAGCCCTTGTCGATCTTCGTCTCGTAAGGGATCTGGAAATGGTACTTCCTGGACTTCCTGTCGAGCGCGTGACTACACAGGCGCAGGCAGAACTTGTGGTAGAAGTACTTGAAATCGTGGATCTTGGTCTGCGTCTTGGAGTAATGGTAGCTGCAGTGACGCATATTGCTGATATAGTGGAACTCCGGGCTGGTCATCATCTCTTCGATATACGTGAAAAAGACGTTCTTATGACGCTTCGTGTTGCCCGTATAACGGAAAAGATCACTATAAATAATGTCTTTTAACTCATCATTCATTCTCGCAGCTCCCCAATGGTTCCATCTACAAAATATGTTACCTCTTTTTTAGGTTTTCAGCAATAAAGAAAACTGGCTAGACACAAAAAATATACAATTGTCGCAGAAGCCTGAAATTACGGGGAAAATCCCTCTTTTC
>DBYF01000039.1:0-285 GCA_002310155.1 Mageeibacillus sp. UBA1193
ACGATCATTCTCCTGAACTGGAGAAAGGTCAGGAAGTGCGAGGTCACGGAGGAGTGAGCGGCGAGCGCAAACAGTTAGGTTTGGCGCTTGCTTGAGGTGACATGAGAAAAGTCTCTGAAAGTGTCTCTGTAGAGCGATCTACAGGGACATTTTTGTAGACTTTCGCGGAAAATCCCTGAAAAAGTCTCTGCGATGACACTTACAGAGACGAAAAGAGAGACTTTCGCGGAAAATCCCCGAAAAAGTCTCTGCGATGACACTTACAGAGACGAAAAGAGAGACTTT
>DBYF01000039.1:292-5349 GCA_002310155.1 Mageeibacillus sp. UBA1193
TTTCGCGGAAAATCCCTGAAAAAGTCCCTGTGACAGCATCGCCAGGGACGTTTGCAGAGACTTTTATTCACTTAGCCTCAACGATTAGCCATAGTTTGAACTTGCGCGATAATGACACTGAGTATCTTGCCTTTGTATACATCTGCATAGAAAGAACTGTTGGCATTTTCGAAGGTGTACAGGATATCGAGCCCTTCAGTCAGGCCGCTCTTTGAATAGATCGTGATCTTCTGAAAAGTGTGGGCTCTGTATTCCTCGTCGCCCATAAGTCCGAAGTGCTCGATAAAGAAGAAGCGCCCCGTCTCGTGACAATATACAGCGAAATCTGCATAGTATTTCTTTGTGCCGATGGAGATCTCAACTTCGTATTTGTATTCCATCCCTAAAGAGGTGATTATCTGGGCAATCATGACTTCTGACTTTGAACGGAAATTGTGACCATCGTAAACATGACCCTTCTTGATCTCCGGGTCATTTCGCTCGACTAGATTGTCAAATGCTTCTTTGGAGAAACGTTGTTCGCTCTTGTCTGCAATATCCAGTTTCAAATTGCTGTTGTCCAGTTCGCTTCGGAACTTCAGGTTGCTCTCAATACTGGCACGCTTTTGTTGTTCATTCAGAAGATGTTTCCATTCCTCCGCCTTATGAGAATTCAAACGATATTCTTTGCGATGACTTTCAAATCTGTCTGAATATACACGGACGACTTGTATGTTTTTCCCTTTGATGCACTTTGTTCCCAATTTGACGCTCGTCCCATCCGGCGCAGTATGTATGTACGACAGATTCATTTTCCTTGTTAATAAGGCGAGATTGTAAAATTCCGCAGCGATCATGATCCGTTCCTCTTTCTGTGGGATAGCACAGATTATACGAAGATTCAGACAATACAGGGCGAGTGGTTTTTCGACAATTACAGACAAAAGGACGAGGATTATCACTTTTCTTCTTGAAAAGCACTTTTCCTCGTCCTCAGGATTCTTGTAAAAGTAAAGTGGTGAACCTTCGTATCAGCCCCACAATGCGGTGAGCATCGGNNTTCTTTCTGGACATGACGCCCGGAAGGAATACGTGGTTGTCCTTCGGCTCGACGTTGAAGGCGAAGCGGATGGTGTCATCGTCGCCGACGTAGAGGAGCTCGGTTCCTTCCTGAAGGACATCGGTGAGCATCAGGATCACGAAGTCATAGCCGCGGTCAGAGCGGAGCGTATTCATGTGGTTGATAAACTCATCTTTGCGGTCGAGCATCTTGAAGGAGTCGATGCAGACGATCTGAGCGACGCCGAGAGTGTGCTCAGCGATGTGGAATTCCTTGAAGTCGGACTTCATGAGATCCTCGACGGACTTGGTGTCGAAGGAAGCGTTGAAGAGGTCGTGTCCGAGCTCGTCGATGCTTACACCGGCGATACGGGCGAGACGCTCGGCCATCGCGATATCTCTCTGTGTGCAGGTCGGAGACTTGAACATAACCGTGTCGGACAGGATCGCGGCACACATCAGGCCGGCCATCTTCGGGGAAGGCATAACGCCATTCTCCTGATAGAGCTCCGTGATGATGGTATTCGTAGATCCGACAGGTTCATTACGCATTGCGATCGGCTGAGTGGTCTGGATGTCCGCGAGTCTGTGGTGGTCGATGATGCCGAGGATCTCAGCCTGCTCGAGGCCCGGAACGGACTGCGCGAGCTCGTTATGGTCCACCAGAACGACTTTCTTTCTTCTCGGACGGAGGAGGTGGAATCTCGCGAGGGTGCCGATCACCTTGTTGTTCTCATCGAGTACAGGGTAACTTCTGAAACGGCTCTTCAGGACGACTTCCTTAACATCGTCGATGTAGTTGTCGAGATGGAAGCACTGGATCTCGCCGGTGTAACAAGCGCGGGAGATCGGAAGCGCCTGGTAGATAAGCTTGGCGGCCTTGCTGGCGTCAAGCGGTGTAGAGATCACGCAGGTGTTTGTCTTTTCGGAGAACCATGCCGGATCGATGTCGGTCTGGCAGAGGATCAGGCAGTTGACGCCGATCTCGAGGGCTCTCTTGACCATATCCGGCTGGTTGCCGCAGAAGACGATAGAATCTTTAGAAGAGAAGAGGAGGTTCTCGTTGGTCTGCGGAAGCGCGATGCAGATCTCACCGGAGATGGAATCTGTGGTGGTATCGCATTCGTTGACGATACGTCCTTCGAGAACGCTCAGGAGATTAAAGAGCGGAAGGTTGTCGATATGCGGGTTGTTGATCGTCTCCATGTTGTAGGAGGCGATATCGCCCGAGGAAAGCGTGCCGTAGAGTGTGCCGTCTTCGTTGATAACGGGGATTACGGAGATCTTTCCCTCTGACATCGTTCTCCATGCCTTGTCCAGTGTGACCTGGGCATTGAGCGCCGGCGGTGTATCGAAGTCCAGATCCTGCACCTGCGTTCTTACGTCGCGGATACGCAGCGGAGTCTCAAAGCCGAATCTGGTGAGCATTCGCTTCGTCTCATCGCTCAGGTGGTCGAGACGGGCGGCGATGTAGTCCTGCTCGCCGAGCGCGTGCTTCAGCGCCGCGTACGCCATCGCGGAAACGACGGTGTCAGTGTCCGGATTCTTATGACCTACGACATAGATCTCACTCATATTTCTTTACCTTCATTCTTCCTTATTTCTCCGGCAAAAGCACTCGTGCCCGATCCCTCGGTGTGCGGCCTGCCGGTTTTCTTTTCAAATCAGACCTTGAACAGCATGCCGAACAGATCGAAGAGGTTTCTTCCATCCATGTAGTGTCCGCCCCAGCCCTTGTACTGACCCTCAACGAGCAGATAGATGGAGTGCTTTCCGGAAAGTCCCTCGACATCTGCGGTTACGACCTTGCAGTCCGGAGAGAACTTCACAGAACCGATCTCACGGCCCTCACGGGAAAGACCGAACTTGCCGGTGTACTCAGGAGAGGAGAACTCTTCCAGGAGCTTTCCGCTGAATCCGTAGACCTTGGAGGATGTATCCTCGAGTGCAGCCTTCTTGGCTTCTGCGTTCGGCTCATCCGGGTAGATCGGACGGGCGTACTTCTTAACGGCATCCATCGGGACACCATCCGCGAAGATGTGGATGGTACCGCTCATGTAGCAGTTATCGAGCTTGAGCTGGCACTTCATAGCAGAGCCGGAGTGGGATCCGAAGTCGAAGTACTTAAATCCGATCACGGAACCTGCGGTGATCTTCGTGATGCACTGCTCGAAGGAGTTTCTCTCGGTGATCGTCGCGCCCTCAGTAAGTACGCATGCCATCTGAGGATTCGTGACGCGGTAAGGATTGAGGATATCCTCGAAGCCCTGGGAAGTCATCTCGGCCTGTGTGAAGGTGCCGTCTTCCTTGAGCTCGAGCTTATCGACGCAGCCGACACGGCTCATGATGGAACCGTTGGTCATCTTGTGGTAGAAAACGACCCACTGGTCGCCGACCTTGGCAACAGAACCGTGATCGTTTCCGCCCGGATAGTCGCATCCGGAATCGATGAGGGTTCCCTTATATTCGAAAGGACCCGTCGGGGAATCAGATACCGCATAGACCAGCTGGCTTGTGGGCTCAGCGGATGAATAGATCATGTAGTACTTGCCGTTGATCTTACGGGGAGAACATGCCTCGAAGAAGTTGAACGGAGCGGTGTTCGGGATGATGTCCATCTTGAAGGATCCGTCAATCACTTCGTACATGTTGTCCGGGTTTACCTCGAACATATAAGATCTTAAGAAACCGCAGTATACGTATACGCGTCCGTCATCGTCGACGAGCGTGCCCGGATCGATGAAGATGCCGCCGTCCGGATGATTCTCGATGTTGTGCTTATAGCGGGAAAGGAGCTTGAACGGTCCTTCCGGCTTATCGGCAACAGCTACGCAGCCGGGAGCGTTCTGGATATATGCGTACAGATAGTATTTGCCGTCCTTTTCGACTACATCCGGAGCGAAGAGACGTCCGTCCGTCCAGTCAGTGTCAGACGGGTGTCCCGGGAAATCACGTGTGGCAAATGCGATGCCGTGAGATGTCCAGTTGGTCGGATCGGATACCGGCGCGGACCATACCTTCAGGCAGAAATCACAGAATTCGTCTGTGTCCGGGTTGTCGTGTGAGCCGTAGATATAGACGCGGTCACCGAAAACTCTCGGTTCGCCGTCCGGAATATGTTCCCACATGGGGAGATATGGATTTGCCATGAGATGATTCCTTTCCTCTCTGAGATCCCGGAACGGTAACAGCGGTCCGTGCTCAGAAAATAAAGCATTTATAAAGATTACCGATATTATAGCAAATCTGAACTGGGAAATGCTATAATCTAAAAGATCGAACGAAGGGGTTTTTCTTATGCATTTCTATCCGTTTTTGGATTCGTACTGTATGTTTTTCATCTATGCATTCATCGGATGGGTGCTCGAGGTCATATACTATGGCTACGATGAAGGACGCTTTATCAATAGAGGATTCTTAAACGGACCGCTCTGTCCGGTCTATGGTATCGGATTCTACGGAGTTATCATCCTCCTTCAGCCCATTGCGTATAACTTTTTCCTTTTGTTCTTCGGCGCCGCTTTTATCTGCACATTCGTCGAGTTCTGGGCCGGCTTTATCCTCTATAAGATCTTTGAGATGCGCTGGTGGGACTACAGAAACGAAAAGTACAACTTCATGGGCTTTATCTGCCCGAAGTTCACCATGTACTGGGGTATCGCGTGCTCCTTCGGTATGTACGTTCTCCATCCGACGACGATGTGGGTGCTGAACCATACCTACGACACGGCCAAGCTTGTTGTGATGATCATCTGCTCGGTGATCCTTATCTGCGACATCATTGCAACCGTCACGACGATCTTCGGTATCAAGAGACGTCTGGGATTCCTGACGGGTATCCCGCGTGAGATGAAAGTGCTTTCCGATAAGGTCGGCGGTACGATCTACGGCGGTGTCGAGGCCGTCATGACAAAGAGCGAGCCGACGAGACAGAACTATAGTGCGTGGCGTGAGCTTTACGCGATGAACCGCAGGGAAGAGAAGGAGCTGGCGCGCCGTCACCGTGCCGAGGAAAAAGC